>JBIKPT010000162.1:0-6373 GCA_044357355.1 Chitinophagales bacterium | reverse complement strand
AAACGGATTTTCCCAGACTCTTTTATCGTGATGCACTACATAAATCGGCATAACCACATTAGTGCCAGCCGGAATTTCATACCCATTTATCACATCGTTTTCTATGGTTTTCCTACCCATAATCCATGCTGGAGGATAGCAACGCATGGATTCATCCACGACCTGTTTTAAATAATGCAGACCACGGATGGTTTGTGGTGTTGGCAGTTCGCCTTTTAATTCTCTGTCAATTTCATCCATTAATATTTTTAATTTATCTGGATGTTGTGTGAGCAAATAAAATGTCCAGCCCAACGCAATTTGTGTGGTTTCATGTCCTGCCACAAAAATGGTCAGAATTTCATCGCGCAGCTGCCGGTTGCTCATCGTCTCGCCGGTTTCTTCATCGCGCGCATCCATCAGCATCGATAATAAATCTTCGTGCTGCACCTGTTTTTTTCGTCTGTTATCAATCACCGAAAAGAAAACATCATCCATCTCTTTCAGTATCTGTCTTTCTTTGATTCTGTTGGGTGTTGGTACCCATTCCGGCAACTGCAACGGATTGTCCACTCTTCTGGTAATATGTTCATTTCCTTTAGAAACCAAATTGTAAATTCTATCAGTGGTGTTATCTACTTCATTATAAAAAAGTGTAGAGTTCACAATATCCAGAGTCAGCTTATACAACTCGCTGGATAAGTTAACCGGCTGTTTGGTATCTGCCTGTTTTTCTAAACGCTGCAGACATTTTGTGGTTTGTTCCACCATATTCTGAAACATCAGCGCCAACTTTTCTTTATGGAAAGCCGGTTGTGCCAGTCTGCGCTGGCGTTTCCAGAATTCACCTTCACTGGTGAGTAAACCATTTCCCAGAAACAATTTGATAGAATCGTAAGCAAAGCTTTTACCGTAGTTCTTGTTGTTGTCTACCAGCACATATTTTATCCATTCCGGATCCGTTAGCACTACCACTTTGCGCGTTGGAATTTTCACCTGATAAATATCACCTAATTGCTGCTGCTGCTTAATAAAAAAATTAATGCGTTCTTTCCTTAATTGCAGCATATTTCCTAAAAAAACATTCAATGTATTTGGATGCGGAATCTGTTCAAATTTTTTAGTCGTTAACATCTCGTGGATATTTGTTATTACGAAAGTTACGTTTAGTTTTACAACTTTGAGTTTAACAAAAGATGATTTATGGTTGAAAACACATAGAAACATAGTAATTACTATGTGAAAATTTTATTTCTATGTATTTTTCTAAAGCTGATATAATTTTATTGTTTCAGACTATGTTGCCACAAAGAGTACCATAGTGTTTTTTTATAAAAAAACTATGTACCTATGTGGTTAAAAAGCAATTTCAAGATGAAAAATATCTGGCAGAAAATATGGAAATGGACAAAGCGATTGGTCGTTGCTTTTTTTGTGTTGAGTATAATTTCCACTATTTTGTTTCGGTTTATACCGGTTCCGGTTACGCCTTTGATGTTGATTCGCTGTGTGGAACAAGTAGCGGATGGCAAAGCACCAAAACTAAAGAAAGACTGGATTCCCATGAAAGAAATGTCGCCGAATTTGGTACTGGCAGTTATTTCATCTGAAGACCAGAAATTTGCCGAACATTTCGGGTTTGATTTTGAAGCAATAGAAAAAGTGGCCAAACAAAACATTAAACTGCAAAAACGAGGCAAACCCATCAAAGGTGGAAGCACCATCAGTCAGCAATGCGCCAAAAATGTGTTTTTATTTCCGCAGCGCAGTTATATACGCAAAGCGTTTGAAGTCTATTTCACCTTTCTGATTGAAATATTCTGGAGCAAAAAACGCATTATGGAAGTTTACCTGAATGTCATAGAAATGGGCGATGGCATTTATGGTGCGCAGGCTGCGGCAAAAACCTATTTTAAGAAAGATGCTGAAAAACTGACGGCTTCAGAATGTGCATTGATTGCTGCTGTGTTGCCAAACCCAAGAAAATGGAATGCCGGGAAACCAACCAGCTTTATCAATAAACGCAAAAACTGGATTTTACGGCAAATGGGCCATTTAAGAGGCACTGTTCAGCTTTAATTCTATTCATTTTTTTGTGTTAACTGATTTAAACAACTAATCGTATTTACTTTATACCATTGGACTACTGTTTATTTCGTGAATAATGTTATTTTTGCAAACTCGCACAGGAATTAATGAATTTTTTTGACGCTTCCATATATTACACCAGACTTCGGACTCATTTTCGGTTTGTGTATTTACATTGTTTTAAGCACGTAACTTTCCGTCGTTTTTTGATAGGATTACTTTACTCATTTGTCATTATATCTGTGACTATCATTAATGTAACCACCAGACTACTGGATGAAATTCTTTTTCCGAATTTCAAACATATCAAGGTAAAACAACCTGTTTTCATTATCAGCAATCCACGCAGCGGCACTACTTTTCTGCATCGCCTGATGTGTCTGGATGAAGAAAAGTTTGTGTACAACCTTTTGTATCACACTACTTTTCCATCTATTACGCTGTACAGAATGATTCAGTTTTTCAGTGCAATAGATAATAAAATCGGAAAACCGCTGCACAGAGTAATGGATTTAATCAACGAAAAAATGTTTGGTGGCTGGGACGATATCCATGCAACCGGATTTAACAAATCGGAAGAAGATGAAGGCTTGCACTTCGTTTCCGGTATTTCGCCTAGTGTCGGGTTGGTCACTCCGTTTCTGAAAGAATTTAAAGAATTATACATTCCTGACCGATTGGATGAAGGCACCAAAAACGATATTAAAAAGTACTACAAATCGACCATACAGCGCTGGATGTATGCTTTAGGCAGCGACAAAATATTTTTGAGTAAAACCGTCATGAGTTCCGGCAGGCTGGAAATGCTGCATGATTTATTTCCCGATGTGAAGATTATCTTTTTAATCAGAAATCCATACCAGGCAATTCCATCTTTTACTTCTATGTTTGCCGAACCGTGGACAGCATTGCATCCTGACATCAAAGAAAACTCTGCTGAATACAGAGAATGGGGCGAGTTAGGTATTCAGTATTACAAATATTTTGACGAACAGAAACAGCATTTCAAAAAAGAAAACCTGATTACCATTTCTTACACCGATTTGGTAGCACAACCAAAAGATACCATCTTAAAAATTTACCATCAGCTTGAATTAGAGATTACGCCTGCATTTTTAGAACGTTTGCAAAAGGCTACTTCTACGGCTAAAAAATATAAAAGCACACACACTTATTCGTTGGAAACCTATGGTTTTGAAAAAGAGCATATCTACAATGAGCTGAAATTCATTTTTGATGAGTTTGGTTTTGAAAAATAGCTGACTGCTTTCTTTAAAAATCCTCTTTCTTTTTATCTTTTGATTATTAATCTTTTAAAATAATTTTCTTATTTTTCAGGTATGAGTAAATTATTTTTCTTAATGATGGCTGTGGCTGTTTTCCTTTCCTGTGAAAAAGAAAAAACCAGTCCTGTAAAATATTGGTACGACAATATTGGTTCCAGAACAGATATTCCGTTTCTGCCGGACTCTTCTGCCAATTATTTCAGTTATGCATTCAAACGAAAAAAAGGTGATAAAATCGGTATTCGGTTTAAAGCTGAATTTATGTATGCACGCTATCAAAGCTACAATGTGTATGACATTAACACACGAAGCAGTATCGCCAGTATTGCCGACGTGGCTACCCAAGCAGACGCCGGAAATGAAAATCCATACCTGACACTCACCCAACCGACCAACAGAGCTTACACGGTGTATTTGCTGCCGGATATTCCGGAAGCGCAGGATTACGACAACAAATTACTATTTCCGGATAAGGTGACAGATGTGGCCGTGCTGTTGCGCAATTATCTGGCAGAACGCGATGTTTATGGCGGTGTTGCCTTGCCGCAAATAGAGGCCTTTGATTTAGTGAGTGGCGAATCGGTGCCGGTGCCGTTTCCGTTGGAAGTAGATTTTGCTTCGTTTACCAATATTGTAACCGATTTAAGCAGAATCATAGACCTGACGCAGTTGTTTCAGGCAGACAATACGATAAAGTCGTTTCGGTTTGCCGGTCTTGGTTTATTTCCGAATTTAGACAATCAGTATTTGCTTGCACCGTTGCGCTTGTATCCGGATGAAGTGGCGATTATCAAATTCCGGCCACCATCCTATCCTGCCACATTTAGTGAGCTGCCAACCGCAGCTGTTCGATATTTTTCGTTAGGATTAGGCGACAGCAAGACGTATAATTACCGCACGCTGGCAGATTTTCAGTTTAAGGTTTCCTCTGACGGAAATATTTATGTGGTCATCGGCAGAAATGAAGCTAGTATTATTGCAAAGGCTGCCGGATTGAACTATATGGAATGGGTACCTGCTTTGGAAAATCAAGGTTTGATTGTGTACCGTAATTTATTAACGCATCCGGATTATGCCTACAATATGAACCTGGTGCCTGACGTGCTTAAAAACTTAACACAGGTTTTCAATACCGGATATCTTCATGCAGATACCTATCTGGAAGACAGAGCGCCTACCGGCTTAAAGATGAGCAAAGCTGCGTATTTGACTAATTTTGGCGGTTTCGAAGTAGTGTATTAATTGATTATTCCAATTTTGGCAATTATAAATAAAAAAATACATTTGAATAAAAGATGAAAATTATCAGATTAATACATCCAATTATAGCTGTATAGGTCTGATTTTGTCAGACCTATAAACAAGTTAGCGGTAATACCCATGTGACAAGCTTTATCTTGCTTTATCTAAATTTTAGAATGAATAAACTACTTTTTTTGATAACAATTTTTACAATGATGGTTGCATCATGCAATAGCAAAAAATCTATAATTGGAAAATGGCGAATGGTCGGAAATGGTCCTATTATAAATTTTATTAATGATAGTACAGGTTCAATTAAACATAGTGATACAATAGCTTTGCAAAAGGTAGAGCGCATTAAGTATCACATAATAAATGATACACTTTTTGAGGACACACCTGTTCATTTATACGGACGACGAAAGTGGACAATTTACAAACTTACTAAGGATAGTTTAATAATTCATTCTGACAAAATTAATGCATGTTATTATCGGTTACAATAGACAAAAAAATCCGCCCTCGCCGGGTCTTGTGACCCGTGCGACCAATAAACCACAATGACTACGTATTTTTTCAAACTATTTTGATTTTATTTCTTAAATTTAAGGGTATGCGGCCTATGCAAAATAAACAGTATGGTAGTCGACAGGTGACAACACCTGTCGAAGGCCAGGTATAAAATGCAGTTATGCAAACAACAGATTATAAAAGCTGCAAAACGTTATTTCTTCTGCCAGATGCCGGACACGCCAAACAACATGCCGCTGTATAGATTATTATGTAATCCAATTTCTGTTGCAGCATAAGCGCTGTTAAATTTCAACTCATTAGATAAAGCATATTGAAAAACGATTTGGCCGTTTGACCAGTTTAAGGCAGTGAAATTCCAGATGCCGTTATTTTGTCCAACACAATAGGCCATATTGGTGGCAGCACTCATGCAGGGAATGCCATTCGGCAAGCTCACTACTTTGTTTACCCAGGCTGTTGTCAGCTTTCTGCTGTTCGTATTCCAGTGAAATTTTTCCGCACCAAAAGGTGCATTTTCCGGCAAACCGGAACTGATTAAATCCTGTAATCTGTTGTTCGTGCTGTTTTTTAATTCATTATTGACCACCAGTATATCAAATCCTCTGATGCAAACAGATTGCTCTGACAAGGATTTTGTGGCGGCACTGTTGCCAAACGTAACCGGAAGCTGTGCTGCTATGCGTCGGCTTTTAGTGCCCGGAAGTTGCTGCCAGTTGTCCGGTATCTTATCTCGCCAAAGCACCACCAGGTGCATTAAATCCTGACCGTCTGTTATAACAACGTATTTATCGTCATTTTTAAATCCCATTAAGGTTGGCGTGGAACCGGAACCTTCGCCTAAACGGATGCCTGCGCTGCCACTGCCGGTTTCATATTCGGCACTCCAGCCGCCATCTGTTTCATCTATGCTTAACTTGGTGCCGGTCCATTGAACACGGTACATCCTTTTAGAGGTGACTACATAAATACCATTCTCTTCATCACCGGCAATGGAATTGGATATTTCTTCGTCTTCAAATTTGTAGTAATGAAAATTGGAGAAAGAACGATTGACTACACCAACTAAGCCTTTGTTGGTGGCGAATGCAATATAACCGTCATACGTCAAATTCATTCCGACAATCTTATCATCGGCAGCCAACAGAGCTGGCGGAATTGCAAACGTTCTTAGTAAAGTGATGCCGGAATTTTCATCACCGGAAATGGCATCTGAGTAGGCATAGATGGAAGTACCTCTTGGCGAA
>JBIKPT010000031.1:0-21699 GCA_044357355.1 Chitinophagales bacterium | reverse complement strand
TTAGTGTCTAATAATTTAAATACACGTTCTGAAGCAATAATTCCCATTTGCAAGGTGTTAAACTTATCTGCTAACATGCGCAACGGTCGAAAGGCTAAATTCAGGTATAAAATAAACGATGTAAAAATACCAACGGTCGCAAAACCATTCATTACCTGATTGGCACCGTACCAGATGAGCAAAGAAATCGCTAATGCTAATATCACTTCTACTACCGGGAAAAAAACAGAATAATACAATACAGATTTATCGTTTGCAACGTAGTGCTCATGGTTGAGTTTGTCAAATTTTTGAAATTCACTTTGCTGTGCATTAAAAATTTGTACGATACGCATGCCGGAAATATGCTCCTGAACAAAAGAGTTCAGTTGCGCCACTTTATCTCTTACATCATTGAAAGACACACGCACTTTCTCTTTAAAAATATACGTTGCTATTAATACAATCGGAAACGTTGTTAAACAAACCAGCGCAAGTTTCCAATTGATATATAACATAAATGTAATTACAAAAACAAGTGTCAACACATCGGCAACAATGGTAATCAACCCTTCTGAAAAAATATTATTAATCGCTTCAATATCATTGATAGTTCGTGTCGTAATAATTCCGACAGGTGTTTTATCAAAAAATTTCAATCGCATGGTTTGCACGTGATTAAACAGCTTAGTACGCAAATCCAGCATGATAGCTTGTCCGAGTTTAGTAGAATGCAACCCGAATAAATATTTCACCAGAAATTCTAAAACTAATGTCAGCAACAAAATCAACCCCATTATTTCCAGACCTTTTCCATTTTGTTTGATGATATTATTATCTACTGTTAGCTGAATAATATAAGGACGCAATGGCGTAACAAATGACACCAGAATTCCCAATCCTAAAGACAGAAAAAATAAGTTTTTAAATGGCATTGCCAGCTTTATCACACGTTTGAGTGTTTGCCAGTCGTTGCCTTTTTGTTTTGTTGTCATACCTAAATCCCTAAAGGGACTTTTTATCTTTTAATCATTATTAAACTCATATTCAATCTTCCACAAAAATAATCCTTTTGCCGGAACGGCGAGTTTTACTTCCAGACTTTCTTTATTTAAAACTGCATTGACTAAATCTTGTTCATTCATTTTGCCGACACCCACCAATAATAATGCTGCGGTAATTCTGCGCACCATATTTCTCAGAAAACGACTGGCTGTTATCGTAAATACCAACCCTGATTCTGTTTGTTCCCAATACGCATTTTCCAATGTACATACAGACGTTTTATTATCACTGCCTTTTTTTTCAAAGGTGGAAAAATCATGTTCACCGAAAAGTTGTTGGATGCAATGATTCATCTTCTCAATGTCCGGTTGTTGATTGAACAGAAAGCTTTGTTCTTCAAGGAACGGATTTTTTTCGAAATGAATATAATATTTATAGGTTCTGCTGATGGCGTCAAATCGTGCATGTAAATCCGGTTTTACCTGAAAAAAGTCATGAATAGCAATATCATCCGGCAACATACTGTTTATACGATATAAAAAAAATTCAGGCAAATTTTTATCTGTATCAAAATGCGCGAAATAATCCTGCGCATGTACGCCGGCATCTGTTCTTCCGCAACCAACTATTTCTAATGGTGATGCAAAAATTTTAGATAAATTTTCTTCCAGTGTTTGCTGTACAGAAACAGCATTTTCCTGACGCTGCCAACCGGAATAATTTTTTCCATGATATGATAACTGTAAGAAATAGCGCATTTTAAAGACTAATAGATTATGAGATGCAAGATAAAATACATTTTATTTAGATTTGCGTATTTAATTTTTAATTTTGCAACAAATAAGTCTTGATGCTCAATTCTCATTGTCTAAATCTCTAATCATGATACAGCGTATTCAAACCGTTTATTTACTATTAGTCGTTATTGCCTGTATAGCTTTCATTTTCGTACCGTTTGGTTTGGCGAGAAATCCGGATGCTACTTTAGAAACCCTGGTAATCAAACAGGTTATGCCATTAATGATTGCAACCATCATTATTGCTGCTGTTGGTTTTGCATCTATTTTCCTGTTTAACAACAGAAAAAACCAGATGAAAGTCGTGCTTATAAACATTGTACTTTCAGTGGTGCTCATCGGTCTGTTTATATTTGAATTAACACAACATATCGAAATTCAGCATTATATTTTCAAAATCGGTGCAATCCTTCCTGTTTTTATTCTGTTGTTTAATATGCTGGCTTATGGCAGTATCAAAAGTGATGAAGCTTTGGTAAGATCTATGGATAGATTGAGATAGATTTGAATTTCTGATTTCAAAATTTAGATTTCTGATTTATCGCAATACGAATAGAGTAATTGGCTATACTTTTATTAAAATTTCCAGATTTCTGTAAATCCTTCTTTGTTTACACCGCAAATAATGGTTTTGCCGATTTGTATATTTTTTAAATCCGGTGTTTCCGTATAGCGAGTCTCTGTAAAGGTCAGATTGTCGTAGCTATAAATGTAATTTTCCTTCGTATAATAAATTTTGTCTTCTATTACTTTAACATTTTTAGCATTTTCCATCGGAATATTTTTGATATAGTTTCCCTGATTATCAAAAACGTAAATACCATTTTTAGCATCTACCAGATACAATAGAATTCCTGATTCAAAAATCTGTACAGGATTGATTTTTATTCCTATTACCATGGACAGGGTATTGCTGATAAATGACGGCTTTTGATCTTTATCCAGCTTTATCAGTCGCTGCGAGCCCGCATCAAACAGCCACAGATAATTATTATCGTAAGAAGAGCCAACGCAGGTAATAATGTAAGTACCTAAATTATATGCATCGATAACATCCAGTTCGCGAAGCCGGTTATCCAGTTGAATTATTCTTCCAAAATCCGGTGAAAACAAAATCGTTTTAAATCCATTGACACTGATGACATCTGTGTTTTCATTGATATAGATACTTCCGTAATTCTGAAAAAAAGTGCCGTTGGAGTTATATCGTTCCAGCATTCCTTTTTGAACCAAAAAGATATCATTGGTCGTGTTGATAAAAAGATCCGTAGATGGTTTTGAAATAGTTTTGAAATAAACCGGTGTGGCTGCGAAAGATGAGAAAGTCGATAGTCCACAGACGATAGTCCATAGTAGTTTTGAGAAAATATTTTTTCTTAAACTATTACTAATCACTATTGACAATTGACTATTGACCATTTTCAAATTTATGTAATTTCATTTCCCTTCCGTCAAAAACGGCGTAATTGCTATTTACTATCCAGTCGCCTAAGTTAAGATACGTACTTTTATCGTTTAATTTTATTTCCATTGGCAAATGTCGGTGTCCCATCACAAAATAATCGTAGTGTTTTTCCGTCAGCTTTCGTTTGCAATATTGAATCAGCCATTCTTTGTCTTCGCCGTGAAACACTTCTGTGCTTGGATCGGTAAAAGAATGTCTTGACCAAGCTTGTGCAATTTTTATACCAATATCCGGATGCAGCCAGCGAAACAGCCATTGACAGATTGGATTGGTGAAAATTTTCTTTAAAATCTTATATTTTTTGTCTTTCGGACCTAAACCATCGCCATGTGCCAACAAAAAATTCTTGTTGTTTAATTGAAGTTCTATCTTATCATGAAAAACAGTTGCACCGATTTCCTTTTGCAAATAATCATTCAACCATAAGTCGTGGTTTCCTGTAAAAACATAAACTTCAATTCCTTTTTCTTTCAAATCAATCAATTTGGCAAAAAAGCGTACAAAATATTTTGGAACTACGTGTTGGTATTCAAACCAAAAATCAAAGGTATCGCCTACTAAAAAAACAGCTTGTGCATCTTGTTCAATAGATTGTAAAAAACGGATGAGTTTTTGTTCGCGTGCTAAACTTTTTGCATAATCCGGCGCACCGAGATGCATATCGGAAATAAAGTATAGCTTTTTGTGTGGCTGAAGATTTATGTCAGGAATCATCAATGTAAAAATAGAAAAAACTATTGACTAAAAGCTGTTGACTAATGACTCATCTCAAACAACTCAATCTTATCTTTCAAACTCAATAAAAAATCTATATCATCGTAACCATTTATCATACAGGTTTTCTTGTATGGATTGATATCGAAAGATTCTTTTTCCTGTGTAGATAGTATTTCTATTTCTTGTTTTTCCAAATCTATTTTTAATTCTGTTAATGGGTCTTTTTCAATTTCTAACAATAATTTTTGCAAAAATTCAGGTGAAACAACCACTGGCAGCAAACCATTATTCAATGCATTATTTTTGAAAATATCTGCAAAAAAACTGGACACCACTACTTTAAAACCATAATCGTGGATTGCCCAGGCTGCATGCTCGCGCGAAGAACCGCAACCAAAGTTTTTTCCAACCACTAAAATCTTTCCGCTGTACGTTGGATTGTTTAAAACGAAATCTTCTTTCAACGAATTGTCATTATTGTATCGCCAATCGCGGAATAAATTATCACCAAAACCTTCACGTGTAGTGGCTTTTAAAAAGCGCGCTGGTATAATTTGATCTGTGTCTACATCTTCCATATTTAACGGAACTGCGGTAGTTTGTATAGTGGTAAATTTTTCCATGTATTAGTCGTGAGTCGTGAGTTTTGTCAAATGAATTCTCTTACATCCGTAATCTTTCCAGTTATCGCAGATGCTGCTGCCATCAGCGGACTTGCCAATAATGTTCTTGCGCCTTGTCCTTGCCGACCTTCAAAGTTTCTGTTCGACGTGGAAACACAATATTTTCCGGCTGGAATTTTATCTTCATTCATCCCTAAGCATGCAGAGCAACCTGGCTCGCGCAATTCCATGCCAGCCTCTTTCAGTATTATATCTAATCCTTCTGCAACAGCTTGCTGTTCTACCTGTTTACTGCCCGGAACTACCCAAACCGTTACATTATCTGCTTTTTGTTTGCCTTTTACTAATTCACAAAATTGTCTGAAATCTTCCATTCTGGAATTGGTGCAACTTCCTAAAAACACATAATCAATTTCCTTACCAATCAGCGATTGTCCTTTCTGAAAATCCATATATTGTAGTGCTTTTTCTAAACCGGCATCATCATTCGCTGGAATAGTATCAGAAATTTTGATACCCATTGCCGGATTGGTTCCGTAGGTAATCATCGGTTCGATATCGGCTGCATCAAATGTGTATTCTTTATCAAAAACAGCATCTTCATCTGTTTTCAGTTGTTGCCATTTTTTTACATTTGTTTCAAAATGATCAGCACTGAATTTTCTATCTTTTAAATAGTTAAATGTAATCTCATCCGGTGCAATAATACCGCCGCGCGCACCCATTTCTATACTCATGTTGCAGATGGTCATGCGCGCTTCCATGCTCAGGTTGCGGATTGCAGAACCTGCATATTCAACAAAATAGCCGGTGCCGCCACTGGTAGAAATTTTAGCAATAATGTATAAGATGATATCTTTAGAGGTAACTCCTTTTCCTAAAATGCCATCTACATTGATGCGCATTTTTTTAGGCTTTGTTTGTAAAATACACTGCGTTGCCAATACTTGTTCTACTTCTGAAGTACCGATACCAAAAGCAATAGCACCAAAGGCACCATGTGTTGAAGTATGCGAATCACCGCAAACAATGGTTAAACCTGGTTGCGTGATACCTAATTCAGGACCAATTACATGCACAATTCCTTGAAACGGATGACCTAAACCATATAATTCTATGTTGTGTTTTTGGCAATTTTCAATTAAAGTATCTACCTGCTTTCTCGATAATGCTTCTTTAATGGGTTGCAGTTGATTTTTTGTTGGTACATTATGGTCGGCTGTGGCAATCGTTTGTTTGGGTCTGAAAACAGGAATACCTTTTTTATCCAACCCTGCAAATGCCTGTGGTGTAGTCACTTCGTGAATAAAATGCTTATCGATATAAATCACCTGCGGACCGTTTTCTATAGCCTGTACCACATGTGCGTCCCAGATTTTATCAAATAATGTTGTTGCCATTTAAAAAATTGAGATGACAAGTTAGATAAAATAGACGGCTCGCATTTTCATTTTTGATTAAGGTTGTATTAAAAGTTGAAAAAAACGTGTACCTTTTGAGTCCCAAAACAAAAAAAGATGTCCGTTCCGATTTCAGGTTACGTTAAAGAAGGTTTCGAGAAAGTAAAAACTACTTTTGAAGAAAATTTTGCCAAAAGAAAAGAAGTAGGTGCATCCTGCTGCGTATATTATAAAGGTGAAAAAGTAGTTGACCTCTGGGGTGGTTATAGAGATAAAGCAAAAAAACAATATTGGGAAGAAGACACCATTTCTATTGTTTTCTCCAGCACCAAAGGAATATCCTCTATGGCTTTTGCCTTATTAAATTCTAAAGGATTGGTAGATTATGATGAAAAAGTATCGACCTATTGGCCGGCTTTTGCTCATAACGGAAAGGAAAATATAACGATTCGTCAGTTGCTGGCACATCAGGCAGGTTTGTTTACGAATGATAAAAAACTAAAGTATGAAGTGCTGACGGATGAAGATGTATTGACGGACTGCCTGGCCAAACAAAAACCGTACTGGAATCCGGGTGACAAAAAAGGTTACCATGCCTGGACGATTGCCATGTATCAAAACGAAATTTGCAAAAGAGTGGATCCGCTGAAAAAACCATTGCATCGTTTTTTTAAAGATGAAATTGCAGATGCATTGAATATTGACTTTCACATCGGATTACCAAAAGACATTCCACAACACCGCATTGCGCAACTCATTCCATTTTTACCGCAGGAAGCGTTTACCGGCAAACAAAATAACGATCTAGGGCGTATCATGAAAGGCATCTTAAATCCGTTTTCTCATTTCTATAAATCTTTACTGAATCCACCGCATGCATTGAATCTGAATAACTTTAACAACCGCAAATACGTCGAAATTCCGAATGGTTCTGCTCATGGTTTCGGAAACGCGCGCTCAATAGCACAAACGTATAATGAGTTTGTCACTGGCGGAAAAAACCTGCATATTCGCAAAGAAACACTGATAGCGCTGGAAGCCGCTCCGATTCATCCAAAACATGGGAAAAATGACCTTGTCTTAAATGTAGATATTCCATTTTCTTTAGGCTTTGCCAAACCATCCGAATTTCAGAATTTTGGAATTAACTACAGAAGTTACGGTTCTTTTGGTGCCGGCGGTTCCGGTGGTTTTGCTGATCCGGAAAAACAAGTTGCTTTCGGATATGTCATGAATAAAATGGGCACCCATATTGCCAATGATCCGAGGGAATTTGCTTTGAGAACCGCTACATACGAGTGTATCTTACATCTGGAGATGAATCAAAAAATCAAGAAAGAAGAGATTTCCGTTGTTTAAAGTTCGTTTCTACTAAGTTCCAGCTGCTCGGATTGAATATTATCCAGACCAAATTCCCATCGTTCATTTACGACATCAATAAGTTTACAGCAAATAAAGGCAAAGAATGGTGCTGCCACAATATCAATCGTGTAATGTACATGTTGCCATAAAATCAGCATCGCAAGAACCGGTGTGGCAACTAACAAACAGGTCTTCCATAGTTTATGATCCGTAAAATAGACAAACAGACACATCGCTGAAATATGTCCCGAAAAGAATAAATCCTTAGTGACCACATTTACTGAATTTAAAAAGAATGCAGTGATTGGATCTTGCAGAAAAATCATTCCGTTAGGCGCTTCCAAAGGCAAAATATAGATAAAGAGTGTTCTGAAAAAAAGTAAGATGGCATATGCCTGCAAACCTTTTAAGAATTTTTTGGGTGTGGCCAAAAACAATACCAAGGTTATCAGCATTGAGGAATGAACAATCGAGAAAATCTGAACGGAAAAGTCTCTTGGCGTAAGTCTGCATAATAAAGGGTCAATAATAAAGATACCTTTTCTTGTTTCCCAGATACTGAGAAATAAACAGGAAAAATGAATAACTGAAGCGAACAAAATAAATGAAAACAAAAAATGTATTTTAAAGTATTTCACTGACCAGCAGGATTTCCACGATTCTGAAATTTCCTTAAAGAACGACTTCACTACATTCATATCGATTACTTTTCATTCTAAAAATAAAAATAACATGAAAAACAGCACAAGAAATGATATTATCATTTAAAAAAATAACCAAAAACAGTTAGATGCATTGTATTAATTTCATAAATTACTCTTTATTCTTTAAGAAGAACTTATGATTAATTTTATTCAAGACATCATCACACGCTTTGGCGGGCGCTATTTCGGCAGCGAGCAGGAAAAAAAGGCACAATACTACACAGCAGAAGTATTGAAAAAATACTGCGATAAAGTGGATGTGGAAGAATTTCAATCGCCGCTCGAAGCCCATTTTCAAGCATTGAAAATATTCTGTGTACTATACATTATTGTACTAGTTCAAATAAGAATTGACATCCGAATTGCAGCTGTGTTAGGTATATTGAATACAATACTGTTTTTGGGTCACTTTGTAACCTATCGCCACTGGCTGGATTTTTTGTTTACGAATAAACCCTCCTGGAATGTGATTGGAGATGTTGAACCTATGGAAACGGCGACTTCCACCATTATTATTGCCGGACACATGGATAGTGTTAAAGAATTTAAATGGTGGTACAGATTAAAACAAACCGGTGCCGTTTTATCCGTAATCGCAGGCATACAAATCTCGTTTTTGGGGTTGTATGCATTATTGGCTGTATTTATTACTGCTGCATGGTTTTCGTATATCTGGTGGTTATTCTTATTGCTTACACCTGTTCTTATTGTCTTTTATGATATGCACGGAGAAGAGGTGGTCGATGGTGCATCCGACAACCTTTCTGGTGTAGCAGTAGCCGTGGAAATGGCAAAAGTTTTTTCTGTTAATAAGCTAAAAAATACGCGTGTGCGTGTTATCAGTTTTGGTTCTGAAGAAGCTGCATTGCGTGGCTCCTTTGCCTATGCAAAAAAACACAAACAACAGCTCTTAGACGAGAAAGCGTTTTTATTTAATTTAGATTCCATGAAAGATCTGGAGCACCTGACTGTGGTTTCCTCTGAAATAAACACGCTGGTTTTCTATAAGAATGAATATTTGCAATTAGTAGAAAATGCATTCAAAGCAACGAATACTGCGTATAAAAAACTACCACTAGGTGTTGGCGCTACAGATGCATCTGCTTTTCATATTCATGGATTGCCAGCTATTGCCGTCATCGGAATGGACTCGGAACATTTAGATCCAACTTACCACACAAGACTGGATAAAATTGAATGTTTGAATCCGGAAACCATGGAAGCAATGAAGCGTGTGCTGGTCAATTTTATAGAAACCTGGGATAAGAAATAGTCTACTCTTTCGCCAGCAGACCATAACCATGCACGCTTTCCAATAAATTTTCCTGCAGGTTTTCTTTATTGAAAATAAAATTAGAAGCCATAGCACCGCTGGTATAGGCAGCTTCCATCAACATGGACGGAACAGGTAGTTTCACCCAATCACCGGCAAAAAATAAGTTCGGAATTTCCGTTTGTATCGTTGGTCGATGTTTATGCTGATTTAAATGAAAAGCCGGAAAATCATCTCTGTGTTGAAAAAATTCATGTTTGATTTGCATGCCTTTCAATTCCGGGAAATAATGGAATAATTCATCCAGCAATTGCTGTTTAATCTCTTGTTCCTCTGTCAAGTTATCCGGCAAGGAATAGGAATGTAACTCAAAAATTCCACCATTATTTTTTGAACTCCAGGCGGTGGATTCTTTTTCCATTTTATGGTAAAACGTCACACTATCCAGACATTTCAATCTGTCGGTAAAAATGAAAAAAGGTAAGTCCTTATTGGTTTCGAAACGATCAGTCCATAATCTCAACACAGCATACCTGTCGGTACACTTGATAGCATTAATATTATTTTGCAGCAACGAATATTTTTCCAAACCTTTTGAGTTTTGTATCAGCGGTTTCAGGTATTTTACATCCAGGCTTAAAATGCAATAATCAAAAATGTCATTATTAACGATGAATTTTTCATTGACAAATTCAATGGAATCAATGGCTGTGTTTCGTTGAATTTTGCCACCTTGTTGTGTAATGAAACACTCTGTTGGATTTAAAAACGTGTGTTCAAAATCATCATCCAGCACATCGTAAATCAAGCCATCATCATTACTTAAAAAATAAAAATGGAATCCTTTAATCAGTTCCGCCAGACTCATCTTATGTGGTTCTGCAAAAAAGGCACGGGCAAAACTGTTAAACACCAATCGCATATGTGTTGGCATGGCGGTTTGTTTTGCAAACTGTTCAAAGCTCACACCATCATATTTTTCAAATGTCTTCACCGGATGATAACGCAGCAATTTCAAAAAAGACATCGACATCGGATTGATAAAAGTCCAGAAATTTAAGACGCCTTTTTTACGTAAATCAAGAATATTCAACCCTGGCGTGTTGTCAATACCTGCAAAACCTTGTTGTTTGCCGTTCTGATAAAAGATGATATAATCGTCAATTGGAATGAGGTGCTTATACACATCTATCTTCTTCATGAAATTGCGCAGGTTGTAATACTGTCTGAAAAACGCATGAAAACCATGTTCCACCTGCAAGGTCTCGCCTTTGCTTTCAAATTTCCAGGAACCGACTTTTCCACCCAGATATTCATTTTTTTCAAACAAAGTTACATTAAAACCACGCTCTGCTAAATTGGCCGCTGCACTTAAACCGGCAATGCCTCCACCAACGATGGCCACTTTTTTTTGTGTAATAATTTGCTTTGGCAATGAAGTATCCACCTTATTAATGGCGACTTTATAGTCTTTAAGTTTGGATTTTATTTTTTTTCGTAACCAGTTTTTCATTGTTTCATTTTGTAAGCTTTTCTAACGTTTAAACCTTATGAAAAGGTGTCGTATCATTCGATTTTCCGCTTCCACAATTTCATAAATTCAAATGTCACTTCATCCGATTTTATAAGCAAATCGCTTTTGCCGGTTTCTTTTTTGATGCGTTTATTATTTTCCAGAAAGGCAATATCTTCCTGTACGATATTGATAGATTTGTTCAGCATAAATTGCTTCGCCAGCGGCATTGGCAGAAAACCCAGTATGTTCTTCCACAAAGTAATCTGACACATACAAACCGTGTTTTCATCTACCTGATAAAAATGCTCATAGATGACCATGTGGCGGGTTTTGAATCGAATATCCAGCTTGGAAATATTCGGAAACCAGAAACCGAAATGCGTTTCTACTTTTTTATTATTACCAAAATAAATGCGTTCAAAAACACTTCTGTCATTGTCCCGAAAATACTTTCCGGTTAAGGAGTTTTCATCCACCTGTACGCTGAATTCCATGCGTTCGTCTTTCAGTGCGCCCATCATGCCTTTAATGGAATTGCGGTGCACGTGATTGATATGATAGGCATCAAACAAACTTTCTGCCACCAATTGCAAATCCGCATCTATAAAATGATAATTGTATACGACAGGATATGCATCCATTTCGTGCATCGGTGGAATCAATGATATATCCGCTTTTTCTTCCTCACCTATCCAAACCCACACACATTTGTGTTTTACTTCAACCACATATTTTTTTAATTTGGCGGAAGCCGGAATTCGTTCTTCATTGGGCAGAGATGGAATCAACACGCATTTTCCTTCGCAACTGTATTCCCAACCGTGATAGCCGCATTTAATGTTTTCGCCCTGCACATAACCCAAAGAAAGGTTGACATTGCGGTGACAGCATCTGTCTTCCATTACACCTATTTTCCCGGAAGCTGTTTTAAAAACTACAATTTCCTCACCACAGATTTTTTTCTTAAGCGGATTCTGATGATTTAATTCATCCAGCAGGCAGGCCAGATACCATTGATTCTTGATATACATACGTAGTTATGCCGTTTAACAATACTGAAGCGAATTTGTTTAAAACTACAACAATAAATTCAAGATGGCGAAGAATAAAAATTGTATCGCCAGCACGATAATGGCAATACGGTTACGAATTGCTCCATTCACTTTTCTGAAAAACAAAAACAAAAGGAAAGAAATCAGGTACCATGCGATATAATTCTGCAACGGAATAACATTGTTTTGCCATTGCCAGAAGTCGAGTTTTACAGCAACAGGTTCTATAAAAACATCTAATAATGTCATTACTGCAGCAGCAATACCGGCAAAAAAGAAGCTATTTTTTACATTATTGAAAACCGATGAAATGAGATACACCAGCAAGAACCAGTTCGCCCCAATCAACACGGGTACTTCTATTAGTTGCAACCCTAGTGTCGTTCCATACCAGTAATTTCCGAATACCCATCCTGTTTTCACACCTATAACTTCTACAAAAAAACCAAACAGCAACACCATTAAACCTGACGCAACAAATGTTCTTGTCCATTTTTGGTGGAACAATAAGGTAAAGAAAGTGGTCACTATCAGATTTAAGGGTGTAATCTGTAAGAATAACTGTTGTTGGGCCGGATTCGTGAGCACAATACCACAAACACCGACCATGTAAATGATGATCAGGTTCAGACTGTGTATGTAAAACCACTTATTATGCATGTATCAAATCATCTACAATTTTTGCGGACAAAACACTTAATGGAATACCACCGCCAGGATGGACGCTTCCGCCGCAAAAATACACACCTTTTATGTTATTACTGAAATTAGCATGCCTCAAAAATGCAGAAAATTTGTTATTCGAACTATTTCCGTACAAAGAACCTTGCCAGGATAAATTTCTGGATTCGATGATGCGTGGTTCTAAAACATCTTCCACTTCAATCAGCGATTCAATATCTTCCCCTAATGTTTTGCTTAATTTAGCCAGAATATTTTTACGCGCTTCAACAATCAAGGTATCCCAGTCTTGTCCTGTATGCGGTGGCGTGTTGATCATTACAAACCAGTTTTCACAACCTTTCGGTGCATCTGCTTTTGCATATTTAGAGGAAATGTTGATATATACCGTTAAGTCATCATTTAGTGTTTTTCTTTTAAAAGATGCATCAAATTCATCCTTGTAATTTTCACAAAAGAAAATATTGTGCAAACCCAGTTCAGGAAATTCTTTTTTGACACCCAGGTAAAAAACCATAGCCGATAAGGCTCTTGGTTGGTTTAAGGTTTTTTCAGGATGTTTCTGCGTTGGCATTAACTTACGATAGGTATATGCCACATCCATATTACTGATCACCAAATCTAATGGCATATATTCTATTGGAGAACAATTAACATGCATGTTATTGATTCGCTCAACAGCAGTATATTTTACGCCGATAGCTTTATTTTTCTCTACAACAATCTCTTCTACTTTAGTATTGAAATGGAAATGAACGCCTAATTCAACTGCCAGATTATAGCAAGAACGTGAAATCGCTACCATGCCTTCATCCGGAAAGAATGCACCTATATGATGTTCAAGATGCGGAATAATATTTAAGGTTCCTGGTGCTTCATATGGATTTGAGCCATTATAGGTAGCAAAACGGTCGAAGTACTGAATGGCTTTTTCATTTTTCAGTTTTTTAGTATTCGTATCGTGCATCGTATTAAACAAATCCAGCGCACCTAAGTTGGAGCTGAGTTTCAATAAATCAAATGCTGTAATATTCTGAAAGGTATGGATGGAACGATGCAAAAACGTATCGGCTGTAATCTCAAATATTTTTTTACTTTTATCCAGGTGTTCCAAAACCGTTTCTTTCTTAATGCCGAGTTTATCCTGCATTTCCTGTGCAGATTGCTGCACATCGGCATGCGTTTTAAATCTGGTGCCATCGCTGTAAAAATAGTGGGTGATGGTATCCAGCTTACGGTAAGGACAATAATCTGAGAATTTCTTTCCAGCCAGTGCAAACAAATCTTCAAAATATTCGGGCATGGTAAACAAGCTCGGACCTGCATCAAAACGATAATCGCCTACCTGGATTTCACAAAGCTTGCCGCCCGGATAACTGTTGGCTTCAAAAACATGTACTTCGTAGCCGCGCACGGCCATGCGTATGGCACTTGCCAGGCCTGCGATGCCCGAACCTATAATTCCTGCTTTTTTCATATGGTGCTAATCTCGACAATAAAAAAGACCTTTTAACGTAAAACTTTCGTTAAAATACATTGTTATACAAATTAAACGATTCAAATTATCTTCATTAAACAAGAGATAATTTAAATAGTTTAACCAAACTATATCCTTTTTTTCTGCTAAATTTAAAGATCTAAAACAATTATATGTCACAAATCAGAGGAACGAACGTTTTGGTAACCGGTGGTGCCAACGGAATTGGAAAATTAATGGGTTTAAAATGCCTGCAGGAAGGCGCAGCCAATCTCATCATCTGGGATATCAACGAAGATAACCTGCAAAAAACAGCCAGAGATTTTTCTTCCAAAGGCTATAAAAACGTGCATACGTTTGTGGTGGATGTATCCAATACGAATGATATAGAGAAATCGGCGACGGAAGTTTTGCTGGAAATAGGCAATATTGATATCCTGTTTAATAACGCAGGAATTGTAGCAGGCAAAAAATCCTTTTGGGAACATACGGCAAAAGACATTGAGAAAACGTTAAGTATCAACGTGAGCGGCGTAATGAACGTCACACGTGTTTTTATTCAGGATATGATTAAGCAGCGCAAAGGGCATATCATTAATATTGCCTCTGCTTCCAGTTTTATTCCACTTCCAAAAGGCTCTGTATATGCATCCAGTAAGTGGGCTGTTTTAGGCTGGAGCGAGAGCTTACGCATGGAGTTTGAACAAGAAGGTCAGGATTTGCATGTGACGACTGTTTGTCCAAGTTTTATTGACACCGGTATGTTCAAAGGCGTGAAAGCACCTATATTATTCCCTTTACTACAATCGGAAGATGTCACCAATAAGATTATCAAAGCGGTTAAAAATAACGACGCCATGTTGTTAATGCCGGAAAACGTAAATATTGTTCCGTTTCTGAAAGGAGTTTTCCCGGCAAAAATATTTGATAAAGTAGCCGGATTCTTAGGCGTTTATTCATCTATGAACAGCTTTGAAGGCAGACCACAGGAAGAAAGAGTGCCTGAGAAGAAAGCAAAGGTGAAATAAATCTACCATTTTTTAATTCTATAACTTTACATTTGAGACAGATGACTACCAAGACAAAAACAATCTCCAATATAAAATCCGTCATCGACAAGCAACGTGATTTTTTTGATAGCAATTCGACACGTGATATTGATTTCAGAATTGAACAATTAAAGAAATTTAAAAAGGCAATTCAAGACAATGAAGAAAATATCTATGCTGCATTAAATGCGGATTTTAAAAAATCGAAATTCGAAAGTTTTGCGACCGAAATTGGTGTGCTGTATGAAGAAATCAGCAGCATGCTGAAATATGTAAAAAAATGGGCCACACCTGAACTGGTGAAAGACACCATCGCCAATTTCCCTTCTAAAAATTATATCTACCACGATCCATATGGCGTCACCCTGATTATTGGTGCCTGGAACTATCCGTTGCAATTAACCTTAGCGCCTGTTATTGGTGCCATTGCTGCCGGAAATACCTGTATTATCAAGCCTCCACGCGCAGCCATCCACACGTATCACGTGATTGAAAAAATTATCACCGAAACGTTTAATGAAAATTATTTGGCTGTTTTAGATGAACATTCTGACAACAACGAAATGTTGTCGTATCGATACGATTATATCTTTTTTACCGGTGGCGTAGAAATTGGTAAAACAATTGCACGCGCGGCTGCAGAGTTTCTAACACCGACTACTTTAGAATTAGGCGGTAAAAGTCCGTGTATCGTAGACAAACAATCTGACGTGGAAACGGCAGCAAAACGTATAGCATGGGGCAAGTTTTTAAATGGCGGACAAACTTGCGTGGCACCGGATTATTTATTGCTGCACGATGCGGTGAAAGAGAAATTCTACAAAGCATTTGCCAATAGTGTGAAAGAATTTTACGGCAACAATCCGCAAGACAGTGCCGACTATCCGCGCATTATCAACGACCGACATTTCAATCGTCTGGCAGCGTTAATTAAAGACGGCGATATTATTGTTGGCGGACAAACGGATGCCGACACCAGATATATTGCACCTACTTTGATAGAAATCGATTCTTTAGATCATCCTTTGATGAGTGACGAAATCTTTGGTCCGATTTTACCGGTGCTGACCATTCAATCTATTGATGAAGCCATCAGCATTGTGAAACAATTTGAGAAACCATTGGCGTTTTATATCTTCTCCAACAATTATGCTAACCAACAAAAATGTCTTAACACTGTTCAGTTTGGCGGCGGCTGCGTAAATGATACCGTTTCGCATTTCATAAACGACGGCCTGCCATTTGGTGGTGTTGGTAATAGTGGTGTTGGTGCGTATCACGGAAAATTCAGCTTTGATACGTTCACGCACAAAAAAGGTGTTTGCCATAAAGTAACCTGGCCGGATGTGCCGTTGCGCTATCCGCCGTATAATGGAAAACTGATGCTGGTGAAACAGGTGATGAGATAAGTGAGTCGTGAGCTAAGAGTCGTGAGTCGTAAGTATTTCTTTGTTTTAATACGAAATATAACCAAATGCATAAGGTGCAATGGTGATAGTATTCTCTGCAAAATTTTCTTCTCTGTATCGAACAGGTTTTACTTTATCAGGATATTTCTTTTCGTAAGCAGTTTTGCCTGCTGTGGCATATGGAAAATCCGTTTCTATGGACGTTAACTGAAAACCACTAGTTGACTTTGAATTTAAAGTCAGTTGCATTTTTTTTCCGGAACGGTTTACAAAATGCAGGAAGGTTTTATTGTCTTTCTTATTCACAAACGCATTGCAGATAAAATTTTTCGCAGTCTGATTGTCTTTACTGCTGATGGTTGTTGCTCCTTTGTAGGTATCCTTTGTCAAAGTAGATGCTAAGAATTTAAAAGCGAAATATTGAACTGTCGCATTGTTTCCACCCACAGACAGCAATGGTTTTTGTTTGCCTTTATATATATTTATCAACCCATCCATTGCATGCAGGTTGGAAAGCTCTATGTAGTTATTGTATTTAGTATTCAGGTCTATCATGTTCAGGAAATTCTCTGAAACATAGGCTGCCTGCGTAAAAGTATTATCCAGATATTCACCGTTGGAAATATTCCATTCTGTCAGCCATAACTTTCTTTCTTTGCCGAAAATCGGAATGAAATCTTCACCGGCATTATATAGTTTGTTGGTTTTAAACGGCGCCATTGATTCCAGGTTTCTGGAAAATACATTATCAAAATACGGATCTTTGTCGCAGTCGGAACAACTTGCATAAAAATGCCACACATAAGCATCATAAAAATTCACTTTACTCAATTCCTGATTCCAGGTACGCATAAATTTGCTTCGGACATTCATATCATTCATGGCAACGGCGTCTCCTCCAATCACGGCTATTTTCAAATCCGGATATTTTTTTCTGATGGCTGTTGCTGTTGCTGAAATTCTATCTATGTATGTTTGCGCATCCGGAAATTGTTTACGATACGACATTAAGCAATATTCATTTCCAAGCTCTACGCCTAAAATCGGAATATTATTTTTCTTCAACTCGTCAATAACAAATAACACTTCTTCCGTTGTACCGGTCAATAAATTAGCGCAAAAAACTGCGCTTGTATTAACTTCTTTACACAAGCGGATAAAATTGTACAGGATATTTTCACTGCGTTTGGATTGCAGTGCATACAAGCCGCCTAAACTCGGAAGCAATTCTTTTGCTTTATATCCGTAAACCGGTAAATCAGGATGATACCAGTTAGCGACAGTGCCACCGGGAAATCGCAACGAAACCGGATGCATGGCTCTTAGCAGCTGAACAAAACCGGAATCTTTATCCAGTTCTCTGGCAAAGGCAAAACCAATATTTACACCAAAAACGTCTGGATTAACAGGCACTATTTTTGTAAAATCCGGAGTTATATTCAGGCTTATTGTTGCTTCAGATTGTTGCAGTATGTTTTTCTCTTTTTTCTTTTCACCGGATAAACACACCCTGAGCATCAACACAGCAATGATGCAGATTATAATTATTTTATGACTTTTTTTCAACGGATGGATTATTTCTTACTTCTCATTTCTTTCCAGTAAAATTTCTCTTTTACTCTGTAATATTCCACAATGATGAGTGGCACCATAATTCCCAGAAAGGAATAAAAGATATTCCCATTAAATAAGGATTGTATAAATACAGTTCCGCAGCCTAAAATACCGGCATTGAATATCAAATCTCTTTTATAATGCTTAATGGTATACCACACATAAATCGGATAAAGAAAAATTGAATAAATAAATATAAGGCCAACGATACCCTGCGACAATAAACCACCAACGATGCCAATATCACCTAAAATTACTAAGCCAATATTTGCCTCAATGATTTCTTTTTTGGGACAACCCACTCCGAAGAAGATATAAGATGGATGCTTCATCAGGTAATCATATACGGCAGCCATTTCTGTCCAGCGCAAATCAGCAGAACCTTCACCAGTTTTTTGACCCATGAAAAACTTCAGGAACATCCAGTACATATCGGCTGTAAATTCGACAATTTTGGGATCAATGAGATAGGCAATCAATAAGACGATACAGACCAACACGAAAATCACAAAGAGCTTTTTCAGAATTTCGTGCCATTTCAAAATAAAAAACATGAACAAGAACATCGGTACTATTTCTGACACCAGCTCGGTTCTTCCTTTATCAATAAATACCTGATAAGCCATTAAAATCATCCACAAAAACAAGCTTTTAATATTGCTTTTCATCATGTAATCCAGAAAATAATAAATCATACCAAAGACTAAGACAGAGCTGGAGAACCTGTATATATAGCCTCCTTTTGACGGATTAAAACCCACCAATCCATCTCCTAAAGAGCTCATAAAAATAGCTGGTGGTATGGTTAACGATACAAACGTATACAAAGCAAAACAAAACCAGCACAATAATAAATTGGCGTACACAAATTGTTTCAGTGTAATTTTTTCTGAACGAATTGCATAGTAAATCAGACTGCACATCACCACATAAAATCTCGATGAAAGATTAAACAATGCTTTCAGGATTTTGACATCAAAAATCATATGAACGGTGATGGCATTGTATATTGGCAAAATAAGCGACAGGAATATGATTAAATCTATCGGATTCAATTCTTTTAACTGAAAGATTTTATAGTAATAATAAATACCTGCAGAAAGAAGGATAAAAGGCAAAGCCATAACGACAATAATACCTACAATTTTACTGGCAGAATTAAACTGCAGCAAAATGTTACTTGTAAAAAAAAGACTAAAAAAAAACAGGCCAATTATTTTGGCTTCAAAAAATGGCTGGTCTCTTGTGTATAATGGTTTATAAACGAAATTCATCAGTGCTGCTTAATCAATAACGAAGGTGCAAAATTACCTGTTTTTTCTTCAAGATAGCCATACTTAAGTGGATTTTTAAGCATATCGAACAGAACGGTATCTTTCTGAACACTATTTAACATTGTCAGCGTCGGTGTTTTATAAATTATATCAAACTGATTAGCCAACAGGAACTTACTTAACAAAAGAGTATCTCTGTCTCTAAGAAAAACATGGTTATTATTTACAAAATTGCCAGGCAGCAGGTTGGTTATACCACCTTCCACATCAAAAACATGTATTGTATCTTTTTGGCTGAAATTTTTCTTTATATACTGTACTGATTTCTGATTGCATAACGTCTCGTCATTTCTGAATAAATCAAAGTACTTAAAATCTTCTGAAGATGGCATAACAAAAAACCAAACTACAGCAATTACTGCAATTTTTTGTACGGATTTATAGATTTCAACGGTTATGGAAGAAATTGCCAATGCAATGACCAACAACATAAAAGGAACCTGTAACAAGATATAATGCGCACGCGGATATGCATAAATACAAACAATAAATGATGGTGCTGCCAAGATGAACAACACGAACAATGTAAACGGATTGCCACTTACCAGTTCAAAAAATTTCTTTCTTTTATCTTTAATAGTTTTCGTTTGCGAGAAATAAATGGCAAACAACATTCCGGAAACCATCAAGCACAACCAATGAATATTTTTAGTAAAGATGGGTGCAAAAAAACTGAAAATAACTTTTCCTGTTTGAATACTGTAATTAGAAACATTAGAGAGAAAGTGTTTTTTTATAATTTCCGGATTAGATTGTATGATTCCTTTCAGCGAAGTATGGTTCTCAAAATTTTGTTTGAGTATGTCTGCATAATCCAGCCAGAAAGGTGTGTTCGTGTGATGCCACTGACTGTAATTCATGGCAAAATGCTGCAAAAACACACCGATACTTCTTGCAGAATCTCCGTTATTGAATGGTGTTTTAAAGAAGACATAAATAAATACAGATATACATGTCAATACAACTACTAATGCAATATCATACTTACTCAAACTCTTTATCTTGGCGAAAAAGAAAATATACGTTATCAGCCAGCAAATGAGAAAAGGGAGAAAAAGTTCAGGTCGTGCAAACGCACATACCAATAAAGCCAGACTGTAAATGACTAATTTTGAAACGCTGGATTCGAAATATTTCGCAATGATTATACCGGTTATGATTACAATAATACAATAATGTGAAACGCGGGGCCACAAAGGCATATTGATAAAACTTGATAGAAAAAATACTGCAAATACAAATGCCAGTATACGTTGTACACCGCTGGCCTGCAACAGCAAAAAAAACGCAATGGAAATGAGTATTGTAGTTAATTTGAAATTGAAATAATACAATTCTACTCTGTCTGAAATAAAGAAAGACAATAATTTATACCATAATGAGTATGACGGACCCCAATCTTTAGGAATATGCTCGAACATGGAAAGCCCTCTGCTCAGGTACAACGATTCATCCCAGAACAAAACGTCCATAAATTGTTCGAGGCCTTTGGTTGCATTTATACCGCAAATTATAATAAACAGTATGCCTGCAAAGGTAAACGTGTTCCAGCGTAAATAATTTTTTTCTTTAGCCTGTGTAATTCTTTGCCAAGCGCGTCTCATTACTACAAAAATAGACATTTAAAAGTTAAAAAAAATTGTAATTGTTCTTATAATTTAGATAACTTAACAACTTTTTTAATTCACCTTTCGGGAAATGCACAAGAATAATTTTGATTTTTTACGCATGTTGTTTGCTGTTTTAGTGGTGGTACATCATTGCTATCCTATTTCCGGCATTTCCGAGCAGGATCCATTATTTTATTTCTCTAACGGATCGCTTTCTTATTCTTACATTGGAGTTCGTGGCTTCTTTATCATCAGCGGTTATCTGATTTTTCAAAGTCTGATGCGCAGCGAGAGCATTTCGGATTACCTGGTTAAACGGCTATTGAGAATATATCCGGCACTACTAATTGTTTTATTATTTACAGTGATTGCCTGCGCGTTTGTTTACGAGGGCTCATTTCTTAGTTATTTAAAAAGTAAAAGCACCTGGACGTATATTCCGGTCAACAGCTCATTGATTAAACTTCAGCATACCATAAACGGCGTGTTTGCATCCAATCCTCTGAAAAATGGAGTAAACGGTTCACTCTGGACAATAGGCTATGAGTTTTCGATGTATCTGTTTATCATTCCATTCATGTTTCTAAAAAAGAAAAAACAAAAAACGCAGGTCCTTTTCTTAGCAGTAATAG
>JBIKPT010000161.1:0-6436 GCA_044357355.1 Chitinophagales bacterium | reverse complement strand
AGCACCAACTTTGAAAGTGGTCATTGCTTTAGCAACGAAATAGCTGATGTTTGCATCTAACATTCCACGTGCTTTCACTGTACCATCTGCAAAATCTGAACTCCATGCAATAGCAGATTGCCATCTGTAATCAACTCCGAAACCTAAACCTTTCCATACTCTGTCTCCGGAGATACCCACAAACATTTGATGTTTAGAAGCATTGAAACCTAAATCATTAACAGTTCCAACTGCTGGTGTTCCACCCTGCACTTTAAAGTCCATATAGTTATAACTTGCTCTAACCATAATGTTCTTCGGCAACATATAACCTACACCGATACCGGCACCATAGGAGAATGTTCTTCCTGATATATTTACATATGGTCTCCAGGTTGTTGCTGAGCGAGCACTTCCTTGTAATACCTGAGCAACACCCGGTAATAAGACACCTTTATGTCTTGTACTGTCTTTACTAACTACTGTGATTTGAGTAATAAAATCTTTATAGATATTGAAATATCCGTTTACGTCAATCATTAATTTTTTAAATAAAACTGATTTATAACCTAATTCTACCACCTGTAATTGTTCAGGTTTTACATAATCAAAGTTAGACTCTTCCAATAATGAAGGATTTGGAGCACCTGCTAAAGCAGAAGCAACAAATGCGTCGTACGATAACTGAGAATAAGCACCACCTCTGTAAATGCCGTAACGTTCAGCATTTGACTGGGTACCACCTAACAAAATATTTGTTGTAGGGAAATAAATAAATTGAGCTTGTGAATCCGGGTTTCTAAAACCTGTCTGGTAAGAAGCACGAACATTATGATTTCTGTCTTTACCAAATGTACCTACTACAGCAACACGCGGCGACACCACCAATTTAAAATTCTGATTCTTGTCTATACGAACAGAAGCCTGAATTTTTAATCTGTCTTTTAATAATTTACGCTGTAACTGAAGAAAAGCACCGTACTCTTTTATTTTAATTCTGTTGAATGTTCCTGTTCCGTCCGGATCTTCATTAAATACGGTTCCTTGTGTTGATAAGCTATATAATCTGTGATTACCACCAATTTGAATATCAATCCATTTGTGAGTCCAACGAGATAAATCTAACATAGCTTCAGTATGGAATAAACGGGAATTATCAATAAAACCTGCACCACCTCTCTGGAATAAACCAGTTCGTACCCCTTCAATTATTGCCTGCTGTTCTTCAGCCGTAAGATTATTCCAAGGTCTGTCTGCTCTTGCTCTTGCAGTATCATGCGAAGCTGTTGTTAACGCAGCCGCATTTGCCAATACGTTAGCAGCAGATGTTTGTAAAGCTGTCTGAATTAAAGGATTAGCATAATTACCTAAATAGGTCGGTACCCATTGGCTGGAAGATGGAGAGATCGTTTCATTGGTTAATGCTCCTAATGCAGTATTGTTGTAAGAGTCACCGTCTTTTGTCTGGGACATGTAAGAGCGTACAAAGAAATCTTTACCCTTGATTTCTGCTTTATGGAATTGCTGTGTAAAGTTTCTCAATGCATAACGCTCACTTCCCTGATAAATACTGTTACCATATCCTACTCTGTAATTATAGGAGAACTCATATGATTTATCCTTAAAAGGGCGGAAATAAACGCCAAAGTCTCCTTTAACGGAAGTAGCTTTTCTGTTATCAATTAATCTTTCTTCAGATAATCCGGTTCTTCTTAAATCAAGTGATAATAAAGAACTGATAGAGTCTAATTTTGAAGTTGCACGTGCATTTGCCTGAACAGGAATCTGTGCAGCTGTATTTTGTGCAATCAGCGTATTTACCTGGTTTTGAACACCTGCTGCGATAGTAGCCTGTCCTGTTGGAGAAGCTACGAATGCATCTGCAATAGCATTAGCAGTTGCAACATCTGCACCGCCATCTAAAGCATTCAGAAAAGCCTGTTGTCTTACGGCTGCTGTTACACCTGCAGTAATAGCTGGTATTTGAGCGTTTACTTGCTGAGTAACGCCTGCTTGAACTGCTGCCTGAAATTGCGGAGACGCTTGTAAACTAGCAGAAGCACCACCTATTAAGCTCCCTCTTACCGCTCCATAAGGAACAAAGATTCTGTTTTCATCACCATAAGTATTTAATCCGTCAAAATTCGGATTACCGACATTGTCTCCGGTTCCCAGATTTCTGTCTGTTGTATAATCATTCGCCAGCCAGTCTTGTCCCTGAAATAAACTGAAGTTTGCCTTTATAGCTAAATAATCAGTATTTGTTTTTTTGCTTTTAAACGCATGCGCTGCTCTGAATGCAATACTTCCCATTGGCTCTACTCCGTAACCATTGTTAGCCTGAGCAAAACCACCTTTCACCTGAGCACTGAAACCCGGTTGTTCAAATGGATTCTTAGAATTCATTAATAAGATACCATTAAATGCATTGGGACCGTATAATGCAGATGCTGCACCCGGAACTAATTCCACATTGTTGATATCCAACTCACCAATACCAACCACATTTCCTGTAGGAAAGTTTAGCAAGGGTGCTGCATTATCCATTCCATCCATTAACTGAACAAAACGCGTATTGGAAATACCACCAAAACCACGTGTATTTACCGAAGTGAATGTCATGGAACCACTAATGGTTTGCACCCCTTTAAGTTTCGCCAAATCATCATAGTAATCAGCAGAAGAAGCAGTTTTGATTGCTTTTGCATCCATTTTTTCAATGGTTACCGGTGATTCCAGGATTTTTTCTTCCACACGAGATGCAGCGACTACCACATCATTCAATAAACTGGTTTCTTCTGACATAGCTACGCTGATGTCATCTTTGTTTCCGTCCACCTGAATTTCAGATGTTGCCATACCTACCATAGTTATTACCAACGTTAATGGTACCGGCTGATTGGTGGTTAATTCAAAGTTTCCGTCAATATCGGTAACGGTACCTTCTGTTGTTCCTTTTACAGTAACGTTTGCCCCTATGATAGGTTCCTTGCCGTCTGTAACTTTACCTTTCATGGTGGTTTGTGCCAACATAGTAAAACTACAGAAGCACAACGCTAAAAGCATACTAAATTTGTTTACGTACTTCATACTTGGATAATTTTATCGGCAAAGTAAATAAATTAACTTAACATTCAATAACATTTTTCTTAACAATTGTTTGTTCTTAGTGAATAATCACGATTTATAGTGATATTTCGTTAATGATTACATAAAAAACCCTGCACAAAAGCAAGGTTTCATAACATTTTAAGTACAAAAAAGTGGACAGATTTTAGTTTCCTGACGTGTTATTTTTATCCTTTAAACGACGAAATAAGCCTTTTTGTACTTCAGATTCTTCACCTTCAGGTTGCAATTTATTTTTTGTCGATGATCCTGAGTTTAAAATCGGACCGGAAGTTTCTTTTAATTTTCCGTCTATGTAGGTTTCTATTCTATCTTCCACTCCATTTTCGAGGTAATAAATCCACTTGCCATCGCGCACATTACACAAATCTCTGCCTTTCATATTAAACCAGTTACCAGTGGTATTTTGTTTAAACTGACCTTCTGTCTTTATAGTTCCATCCGAATAATATTCCTTATAACTTCCGCATATACAATCTTCGTACTGGAAAGCCACATATTTCAATTGGTTTTTATCGTTGTATGTATACAGCAAACAAGGCTGGCAAGCACCCGATGCGTTCCAGAATCGTTTATATTCTAAATATTTTTGTTTGGTGACTTCGTTTCCATTACACATATACGCTGTGCCAAATGGTGTTGGTCTTTCTTCTAAAAACACATCATACGTTCTGAGTGTATCTAATTTTTGTTTTGCATTAATTATAGCCGGAGCATTCTGTGTAAAATAGAATGTATCAGCTTCTTTAGAGCGCGACACTTTCATTTGATAGGGATCTACAATATCAATCTCATCCTGTGCAAATGTATTGCAAGTAAAAAATAAACCATATAAAGTGATAAATAAAAACAGATTTTTCATAGAATAAAAGTAGTACTATTTTAGTTATTGCTTTTTTTATAAAACTAACAAGTGTGTAAAATAATGGCATTTTTTTCTGCAGAAGACCGCACTTTATTGAACAACACGCTTACTAATTGAAAATACATCATTAAATAAAATCCAAGTAGCTGAATTTATTTCCTAATATCTTTTGCTCGTCTGTATTCAGCCATTTTTTCAACAACGTAGCATATACGTTTTTGAAATCAACGGTGTACTTTAAATCTCCGTCATCTAAATCACTGAGGTTAGGTGCTGCATTATAAATTCCATTTTTTTTCAACGTATTTCCAAACAAAAAAATCTGATTAGCAGTGCCGTGGTCGGTGCCATTACTTGCATTTTCCTGCACACGTCTTCCAAATTCTGAAAACGTCATTAACAAAACGTCATCTGCTTTTCCATTCTTTTTTATATCATTCATAAACGCCTCTACTGTTTCTGACAATTGCTGCAGCAACACACCTTGCCTTTTTTGCTGATTGAAATGAGTATCAAAACTTCCTAAAGAAACATAGTACACTTTTGTATTGATACCGGAAATAATAAACTCAGAAATTGTTTTCATACTTTTCCCAAACTGATGATTTGGATAAGCAGCAGCCGACTGAAAAATTTTAGAAGTCTTATAGATATAATCTGCTGAGGAAACCGTTTCTGCAAGAGTTTTGTATAAATAGGCAGCATTATCGTGGTGGTGATCATCGGAAACAGGCTGCTTAGACAACTGATGTATGAATGGATCTATAGTGGTTCCATAAAGTCGTTTTGCATCTTTCATAGCAAGTCCTTTTACATTATATCCTTTTAAGGCTAAACTTAAGGTGTCGTCAATTTCCAATACCTGTGTTGGTTGATCACAGTCGCCACATTGTTCATCCAGATACCTTCCAAGCCAACCACTAGTTTTGTATTCATTGCTGTTACTGGCTGTGTGCCAAATATCCATCGAGCGAAAATGAGAACGATCCGGATCCGGATATCCGACATTATTTATCAAACACATTTTACCTGCATCGTACAAATTCCTGAAACCAATCATCGCCGGATTTAAGCCTAATTGATTCGTTAATTTCAAGGTCTCCTTTTTTTGTATGGCAATAGTTGGACGTGCATTGTAGTACAAATCATTTTCATAAGGTACTACTGTATTCAACCCATCGTTGCCGCCAGTAAGCTGCACAATCACCAAAATCTTATCAGAATTTATGGCAGCATTTTTTTCTTGTGCTTTCAGAAATTCAGGCAGCATCAACGATGCTGAAGCCAATCCTGTTGTTTGTATAAAATTCCTTCTGTTCATTTTATATTTTTTAAAAGCCGTGGTTTAATGTAACAAGATTCTTTGCTTCACTCAGAATGACAATGGCGTTAACATAACTGGTAATCCGGCAACGACAACACATGTATCATCGCGCTTTTAATTTCTTTTTCTTTGTTGGATGTGTCTGTATTAAGCTTTAATGTTTTTATTGCAGCAGCAGCTGGTTTATTCGCTAAGACCATTGAGATAATTTCATTAACTGTTTCTGATCCAGTAGAAAAGTAAGTTGTAATCGCCGACCAATCTGATGTTGCTGCTAATTTTTTAGAAGCTAATTTCTTTGCAAAACCATCCGCCAGTTGCATTTGCTGCATTTGCATTTTTGTTTCCGATGTTTCCTCTTTCGGTTCTATATCTAATTCTTTATCGTAATAAATTATTTGCGGCAAACGCATTCTGAATAATAAAGAAGAACTGTCAATCCAGCTTCTGCCACCAGGCCATCCAGCTACATTAGGCGGATTCAATAATACCTGACCAAGTGTTCTTTGTAAAAATATCTTGCTTTCATCTTTTTCAAATGAAGTTGGAATTAAACGAAACATACCCGTTATCAATTCAATCGGTGACTTTATTTTGGCGGCAACATTTTTAGCATCATAAAACCAGTTTGAAGAAAAAATAGTTTTCATCAATGATTTTATATCGTAGTTTGACTGATAAAATTGTATGGAAAGTTGCTGAACTATATTTTCATCAACTAAATCATTTACAAAAAAGGAATAGATTTTTTTTGTAATAAAGTAAGCACATTCTTTTTTCTCTAAAATAAATTGCAAGATATCTTCACCGGAAAAATTGCCTGATTTTCCCTGAAAAATTTTTATTCCGTAATCATGTTGTTGAGTTCTGAATTTAAAGGTTCCTGTCTTATCAAAACCATATCCAGTGAATGCACGTGCCGCTTCTTTAACATCCTGTTCTGTATAATTTCCTCTGCCGAGTGTAAACAGTTCCATTACTTCACGTGCAAAATTTTCATTCGGATGATCTTTCTTATTTTGCTGATTGTTTAAAAACTGTAACATTGCCGGCGTGAAAGAAATTTCTTTTAAGAGCACTTTAAAATTACCCAGTGCATTTTTTCTTATGATATCCAGGTATTGCTGATCATAGTAAGG
>JBIKPT010000160.1:0-6472 GCA_044357355.1 Chitinophagales bacterium | reverse complement strand
ATCTCGGTGATATGTACCAGCAATCTTCCACCTTCCCATTCTCTGAGTTTATTGCGTAAGGCCAATGCGCCTTCGAAGGTATAAAAATCAAAAACTGATTTTTGCCATTCACTTCCTTTCATTCCTACTATCTCTTCCGGTGCAATTTTTGCACCTGTGGCAATAATCAGGATATCATAATTTATCTGACTGCCATCTGCCATCTTCACCAAGTTTTCTTCCGGCATGATGCGGTCTATCTTAGCTGTAATCAAGTTCACTCCTTTTGGTATAAAATCTTTTATGGGTTTGATGATATCATCCGGTGTATACATATCAAAAGGAAGAAAGAGATATCCCGGTTGGTAATGATGTTCTGTTCGTTCATCAATTATAGTTATTTCCCATTCTTCTTTATTTACATGATGTTTCAGATGGTTTGCCATCATCGTTCCTGCTGTTCCTGCACCTAAAATGATAATTTTTTTCATACACTTTTTTCTTTTGTAAGGTTCATATTTATTATTCAACCACAGTGTTACATTTGTTACAAAATATCTGCTTTTTTATATGATTTTTATCATCTTTTTATAGTACCAGAAGATATAGGTGTCATGATTAAAAACGAAATCTCTGAAGAAGATTATTAATAGAAGCAATAAATGCTGCTTAATGATTGTTCTGAAGTTTACATAGAACAGTAACGAATAACTGTTAAAAAACAAAAAATGTTCCATTTTAATAAAAAATGGAACATGTAATTTTAATTAGAAATAAAAAAGTGCCCGGAACAGGACTCGAACCTGCATGCCTTTTACAGCGCCAGAACCTGAATCTGGTAAGTCTACCAATTTCTCCATCCGGGCAATAAAGAACTTCTACTTTACACTTTTGTGACCACGACTGGATTCGAACCAGCACACCGTTTCCGGCACTACCACCTCAAAGTAGCTTGTCTACCAATTTCAACACGTGGCCAAAATGTGAGTGAAGATTGCAAAGATACTTTTTTGAATGAATATCCAATATACCGGCAGAATAGATTTAGCAAATACTTTAAATATAATGTAAAAAAATAGCCCGGATAGAAATCCGGGCTCTGAAAGTATGCAAGTAGTATGTAAATTTTAGAAAGCATATACTGCAGCCAAACACAAAGTATTTTGTATTTTGGAGCCATTACCTTTTCTGTCTAAGAAAACTTTATCTGTACCAAAATCTATACGATATTCAGGTACTAATTTCAAACCGCCAATAACATTAATGTGTGAAGTAAGCGTGAAGTCTAAGAAGTTCTTTCCGTCACCTGCTACGAAAGCAGCCGCACCATCCGGGTTATAGAAATAACCAAGACGTCCTCCTATGCTTGCTCTTTCACTGATATCTACCTGTCCGTACAAGTAAGCAGTAAAATATTTATTTCTGGTTACTTGGCTTTCTTTTGTTTCTTTAAATCTGAATTGATGGTAAGCAACGTTTACCCCTAGTTTACCTTTCTTATCTTTACCTAATTTAATAGAACCGGTTAAGTCATAAGAATTTTTATAGTTTTTATAAGCAGATGCTTCTGTTGAGTCATCTATCATAAATGTAGTTGGTTCGTTACCGCCCACAAAGTTTAAGTATACGCCGCCATTGTCACCTGTGTAACCAGCCTGCGCACCAACATATTTATTTCTGTCATCATCTGATTTAGTATCAGTATCATTGAAGAATCCAACTAAGAAATTAAATTTCTTCACCATAAAATTTGCTTTGAAACCGGTATGGTAAAAAGGTCCGTTTTCAAACGCTAATGAAGTAGAGTAGTTGAAGTTATTTTGTGGCTCAATCAATTCATATCCAAAGAAAGTGCTGAAGTTACCTAAAGTAAACTCAACCCAGTCAGCTGGTGCATAAGAAACATATAATTGCTTAATAGCTAAAATAGTATTAGAATACAAAGTATTGTTTGCTGCTTCTGCTCTCGGTCCGAAACCTAAATCGGCCATAAAACCAACTTTTTTAATTTTCTTCTTCATCATTATATTCACCATACCTAATTCAAAAGAATTTGCTTTTGGCGTAAATGCACGATGCGCAACAGAATTTGTTTGTTTGCCATTAAAGTTTGTCTGCACATATACATCTACAGATCCTGATATATCAAAAGGAATTTTAGCTTTTACTTTCTCTAATTTTTCCTCATATTTTTCGTTTATTGTCTTTTTAGCTTCTTCAGGATCTGCTAAAGAATCCACTTTGTCTAACTCTAGCTGATTAGTTAGCATTTCTACTTTTTCTTCCAGTGATTTTATTCTGTCTGCATCCGTCTGTGCAAATACGGTTGACATGGCTGGCAGAAAACATACCATAAAACTTAAAATCATTTTTCTCATAGCGTGAACGTTTAAATGTTAATAATTATTATTTTGCAAGTATAAACTTCTATTTTTAGAAAAATTAGCAAATATTTTTATTTAATTTTTACTTAAAATAGAATATACATTATGTTTTTGTAAAAATAGTTGACATATTTTTTTTCATAAATTGTAATATTGCTTGTGAAAAAATCAATTTATAACTGAATTGTTAAGATTATTTTCAATGCTTAAGATTTTCTTAAAAAGGTGACTTCGTAAATGGAGAAAGTTTTTGCTAATATTATAAAACAGTCTTAAATGTAAAAATCAGCCTGTGAAAAGCTGTTTCATTACAAATTGCCATCTATAATATGAGTGTTACAAACGAACATAAAGGTTTATATCTGCCCGAAATGGAGCACGATGCATGCGGCATCGGTTTCGTAGCGCACCTGAAAGGTGAAAAATCACATCGTATTATCCGCGATGCCCTGACCATGCTGGAAAATATGGAACATCGTGGTGCCTGTGGTTGTGAAGAAAACACCGGTGACGGCGCAGGCATCTTAATGCAAATTCCGCATGACTATTATGCTAAGGAAGTAAAAAAGCTCGGTGTAGATTTACCTGCATTGGGTAAATATGGCACCGGTTTTATTTTCTTTCCGCAGGATGAATCCAAACGAAATGAATGCAAAGCATTTATAAAACAAACAGCAGAAAAATTAAAGTTTACCATTTTAGGTTACAGAAAAATAACTACGGATAATTCTCCAATAGGACCAACTGCTAAATCTGCAGAGCCGGTAATTGAACAATTATTCATCAAACCTGAATTTAATTTCAAAGAAGACATTGAGCTGGAACGCAAGTTATATGTACTGCGTGCTCATACCGTTCGTGAAATTAACTACATCTTAGGTGGCAAAGATCAATTTTATTATACCAATCTTTCTTGTCACACCGTAATATATAAAGGACAGCTCACTACACATCAGGTTCGCCAGTACTATCCTGAACTGAATGACGAAAGTGTTGAGTCTGCCTTAGCGTTAGTGCACTCCAGATTTTCTACCAATACGTTTCCGCGCTGGCGTCTGGCGCAGCCCTTCAGATACATTGCACACAATGGTGAAATAAATACCTTGCAGGGCAACCTGAACTGGATGCGTACACGTGAGCATTTACTGGAATGCGATGTCTTCACCAAAGAAGAGATTGATATGTTTATGCCTATCTGCTATCGCGACCAATCGGATTCTGCTTCCCTGGACAATGTGGTAGAGCTATTATATCTGGCTGGTCGTTCTTTGCCACATGCAATCATGATGCTGATACCGGAAGCATGGCAAGACAATGAGCAAATGGAAGACTGGAAAAAAGCATTTTATGAATACCACGATTGCTTAATGGAACCTTGGGATGGTCCGGCTTCTATTTGTTTTACGGATGGTAAAATGGTAGGTGCTACTTTAGATAGAAATGGATTGCGTCCTTCGCGATTTGTGGTCTATAACGATGGAAGAGTCGTAATGTCGTCTGAAGCAGGTGCCTTGCCTACAGAAGAAGAAAAAGTAATACAAAAAGGCAGATTACAACCGGGAAAAATGTTCATCATTAATATGGAAGAAGGCAGGATTATTTCTGATGATGAACTGAAAAAAGAGATCTGCACTCAACATCCGTATCGTGAATGGCTGAACAAACATAAGATTACCTTTTCTGATTTACCAAAATCAAGTATAAAAGAAGAAAAATTATCGCATAAAGAATTACTACAACAGCAACTGGCATTCGGATATACTTCTGAAGATGTAAGAACTATAATAACTCCAATGGCTGAAACTGCCTATGAAGCAATTGGTTCTATGGGAACCGATACACCTTTAGCCGTTCTTTCTGATCAGTCACAAAATTTATCCAACTATTTCAAACAATTATTTGCGCAAGTTACCAACCCTCCAATCGATCCCATCAGAGAAAGAATGGTGATGAGTACCTTTGCCGTATTAGGTGGTGCAAGCAGTATCTTAATCACAACAGAACATCATTGTAAGCAAATCGCCATTCGTCAGCCAATATTATCTAACAATGATATTTCAAAATTACGCTACATCAACCATCCTGATTTTAAAGTTATCACCATTCAGGCTTTATTTAATTCAAGCGGTAAAAAAGGCTCGCTGGAAAGAAGCATTGAAAGAATCTGCAAAGAAGCGGAAGACGCTGTTGCCAATGGAAATAATATTATCATCATTTCTGACAAAGGAGTGAATAAAGATTTTGCACCTATTCCGACATTGCTTGCTACGAGTGCTATTCATCACCATTTAATACGCACCAAAACCCGTATCGACTGTTCATTGGTAGTTGAGAGCGGAGATATTCGTGAAGTGCATCATATGGCTACCCATATTGGTTATGGTGCCACTGCTATCAATCCTTATTTGGCCTATCAAACCATTTATGATTTAAACAAAGAAAAATTAAAACACTTAAATAAACCGGATGAAAAATTAGTGGAAAATTTCATTAAAGCTTCAAGTAATGGTTTACTAAAAGTATTTTCTAAAATGGGAATTTCTACGCACCAATCATATCACGGTTCTCAAATTTTTGAAATTGTAGGGTTAAGTAAAAAAGTAGTAGAAAAATGTTTCACCGGTTCCATCTCACGTTTGGATGGAATGGGCTTTGATGAAATTGCAAAAGAAGTTTTGAAACGACATATTTTAGCATTTCCGGATATAGAAAATACAGACCAGCGATTAGAAGTTGGCGGGAATTACCAGTGGAAACGACGTGGTGAAGCACATATGTTCAACCCTGAAACAATTCATTTACTGCAACATTCTACCAAGAAAAACGACTATAATATTTATAAGCAGTATGCTGAAAAAATAAATAATCAATCAGAAAAAGCAATCACACTTCGAAGCTTACTGGATTTTGATTTATCCAAAGCAACACCAGTTCCGATTGAAGAAGTGGAGCCTGTTGAAAATATTCTAAAACGCTTTGCCACCGGTGCAATGTCATTTGGTTCTATTTCGCACGAAGCTCATGCAACACTGGCTATAGCGATGAACAGAATTGGCGGTAAATCCAATTGTGGCGAAGGCGGCGAAGACGAAATACGTTTTGAGAAAAAAGAGAACGGTGATTGGGAACGTTCTGCTATTAAACAAGTTGCTTCCGGAAGATTTGGTGTAACGTCTTATTATCTGGCAAATGCAGATGAGTTACAAATTAAATTAGCTCAAGGCGCAAAACCAGGCGAAGGTGGACAGTTACCAGGCCATAAAGTAGATGAATGGATTGGACGTGTACGTCATTCCACACCAGGTGTTGGTTTAATATCTCCTCCACCACATCACGATATTTATTCTATTGAAGATTTGGCACAATTAATATTTGATTTAAAAAATGCCAATCCGAAAGCACGCATTAACACCAAACTCGTTGCAGAAGCAGGTGTCGGCACGGTTGCTGCCGGTGTGGCTAAAGCAAAATCAGATGTTATTTTAATTTCAGGATATGATGGCGGAACAGGAGCCTCTCCTATTTCTTCCATCAAACATGCAGGATTGCCCTGGGAACTGGGTTTATCTGAAGCACATCAGACACTGGTAAAAAATAATTTGCGCAGCCGCGTGGTGTTACAAACAGATGGCATGTTACGCACCGGCAGAGATATCGCATTTGCTACCTTACTGGGTGCTGAAGAATGGGGAATTGCCACAGCAGCTTTGGTAGTGGAAGGATGTATCATGATGCGTAAATGTCATTTAAACACTTGTCCTGTTGGTATCGCCACGCAAGATCCAATTTTGCGTGCACGCTTTACCGGAGATCCGCAGCATGTCATCAATTTCTTTACGTTTATAGCAAACGATTTACGTGAGTGGATGGCGAAATTAGGATTTCGCACGATTAATGAAATGGTTGGACAAACACAATTATTAAAACGACGAGATGGTATCGACCACTGGAAATACAAACATCTCGATTTAAGTCCGATAATTTTTAAAGAAGATTCAGGTCCGGAAGTTGGTTTATATAAACAAATGCGTCAGGCTCATCCTACAGATGATGCTATCTTAGACAAGAAACTGGTGGAACTGGCAACAGAAAGTTTAACCAGTCAGATT
>JBIKPT010000030.1:0-22222 GCA_044357355.1 Chitinophagales bacterium | reverse complement strand
TTTCGTTTGCACTTTTGTTTATTGTTAGTTTCATCTTTTATTCAACTATTTGTAAATATTCTTCTTTGGATATCTTTTTTTCTTGATAAAAAAAGAAACAAAAAAATCAAGGCAAAACGATCGTACTACGCTACGTGCCTAAGCTTAGCTACGCGTTTTGCCATCCCACGCTTCTTGCATTCAAAAAAATTTAACTCTTGCCATTTTTTATTTACTCTTTTATATTTACATAATCGTTTCTAAAATTTCTGGATAGTTGCTGGCGTGGTCGGCGAAGGTGGTGACGATGACGCCTTCTTCAAGTTCTTCTGCCAGTTGCAAGGCTCCCAATAAATTAGCCGCTGCGGAAGGACTCAGCAACAGGCCTTCAAATTTGGCAGCGTCTTTAATTAAATCAAAAGCTTCATACGTATCTACAAAGCGGTTTTCATCGGCAACTTTATCATCATAAATCTTGGGCACAATGGCGCTTTCCAAATGTTTCCAGCCTTCTAAGCCATGCATGGCAGAGTTAGGTTGTAAGGAAATTGTTTTTATTTCAGGATTAAGTTCTTTCAACTTTCTGCTGGTGCCGACAAAAGTTCCTGTTGTTCCTAATCCTGCAATAAAGTGCGTTACTTTTTCTTTCGTTTGATTCCAGATTTCATGGGCCGTTCCGTTGTAATGTGCTTTCCAGTTATTGTCGTTCGCATACTGGTTGGTGTAAAAATATTGCAACGGATTTTCATCACTTAATTCTTTTGCTTTTTGCTGAGCTTCATCCGTACCACCAAATCTTGAAGTAAAAATGATCGTTGCACCTAATGCCTGCAGTGCATTTTTCTTAGCCGCCGATGCATTTTCCGGCACACATAAAGTAACCGGAATGCCTAGCTTTGCACCAATTGTTGCATACGCTACTGCAGTATTGCCACTGGAAGCATCTATTAATCCTTTTTGCTCATCAATATCACCATTCAATACAGCCTGTTTAATGATATTGAAGGCTGCTCTTGCTTTTACAGAATTAGAAAGCTGCTGCCATTCCAGTTTGGCATAAATTTTTACGTTTGGTTTGGTATTCAATCGTGTAATCGGATACAATGGTGTATTGCCGACAAACTTCTCCAGTTGGCGTAGTTTATCGATTAGCGGATTATTGATGGTTACTATTTGCATTTTTTATTTCAATTTTATTTTTATCCAAAAGATTCTTCACTATGTTCGGAATGACAAAAAAAAGAAAGCCTCACCGGTATGGTGAGGCTTTCTTATATGATATTCTACTTTATTTCGTTTTATAACATAACATACTAACTCACCACTCGGGTAAGACAACAGCAACAACATGCTGCATTTAGTATATTATACAAATCTTTCATTTGCACAAATATAACAAGGTTTATCGACTTTTGTTTTAAATAATTGTTGTGGGCCAGATATTAACGATATTCTTTCAGGTATTTTTTCATCTCCATTTGCATGCGTAATGCTTCTTCTCTTGCTTTTTCGGCGAAATCTTTTCCGTTAGATGCATAGATGATACTTCGCGTGGCGTTGACGAGTAAGCCACAGTCTTTATTCATTCCGTATTGTGATAATTTCTGTAAATCACCGCCTTGTGCACCTACGCCTGGCACCAGAAAAAAGTGTTCAGGACAAAATTTTCGTATTTCTTCAAAATATGCTTCTTTCGTCGCACCGATGACAAACATGGTATTATCAGCCGTTCCGAAATGCATACATTTTTCAATGACGTTCTGGAACAATGGCTTTTTATTCGATTTCAGAAACTGAAAATCTTGTGCACCTTTATTGGAAGTCAATCCTAAAATAATTACCCATTTATTTTTAAACTCCAGAAATGGCTTGATGGAATCTTCGCCCATATAAGGTGCCACTGTAATGGAATCGAAAGGCATGGTTTCAAAAAATGCCTTCGCGTACATATTGGATGTATTTCCGATATCGCCGCGTTTAGCATCCGCAATTTTAAAGATATTTGCAGGAATATGATTTACCGTTTTCTCTAATGTTTCCCAGCCTTTGGCGCCATATTGCTCGTAAAAGGCAACATTTGGTTTGTAGGCCACACACAAATCGTGTGTAGCATCAATAATCTGCTTATTAAATTCTAAAACAGGATTTTTGTATTTTAATAAGTGAGGTGGAATTTTAGTAATATCCGTATCCAACCCAACACATAAATAAGATTTCTTTTTGTTGATTTGCTGAATAAGTTGCTTTCTGGTCATATTACACTGCTTCTACAGATACTATTTCAGGAACAAAATTTTTGATGGTGCTTTCTACACCAGCTTTCATAGTGGATGCACTCATTTTACAACCATCACAATTGCCGAGTAATTTTACTTTCGCCACTAAGTCTTCTGTAATTTCCAGCAATTCAATATTTCCACCATCTGACTGTAAAAACGGACGAATATTATTCAATGCGGCCTCTACCTTGTCATGCAACTCGTGTTTATGTATTTCTGCTGTCATCGACGTAAAGTTACGATATTACAGTGAGATTTGCATTTTGTACGGCAATTTGCTGAGCCACATTCTGTGCCAGTTGTTCAAAAGCTTTGGAAGCCATTGTTGCTGTTTGCAAAGCGATGGGTTTTCCGAAATCTCCGCCTTCACGAATATCCTGTTCAATCGGCAATTCGCCCAAAAATGGAACGTCAAATTGCTGTGCCAGCAATCTTCCGCCACCTTTTCCAAAAATATAGTATTTCTTTTCTGGTAATTCCGGTGGTGTGAAAAAGGACATATTTTCTACTACGCCTAATACCGGCACTTTCACTGATTCCAGTTGGTAAAAAGCAATGGCTTTACGTGCATCTGCCAGCGCCACTTCCTGTGGTGTGGTAACTATAACGGCACCGGTAACCGGCACTAATTGTGCCAGTGTAAGATGAATATCACCTGTTCCCGGTGGCAAATCCAATACTAAGTAATCCAATTCTTCCCAAAGAACATCTGTAATAATTTGACGAAGTGCAGAAGTTGCCATTGGACCGCGCCACGCCACAGGTTGTTTATCCTGAATTAGAAATCCGATAGACATAACCTGCATACCCAAATAATCTACCGGAACAATTTTGTTTTTTTCGTCTACTTTTTGAATGGTAGGACGTGCACTTTGCAATCCCAGCATAGTTGGCACAGAAGGTCCGTAGATATCGGCATCAATTAAACCCACTTTTGCGCCGGTGCGTAATAATGCTAAGGCTAAATTTACGGCTACGGTAGATTTTCCTACGCCACCTTTTCCGGAAGCTACTGTGATGATATTTTTCACACTAGGCAAAATATCTGATTTCACATCGCGTAAGGTGGTTACTCTTGAGCTGAAATCAATCACCACTTTTACTTCGTTGGAAACGAGCTGTGCGATGGCATTTCTGCAATCATTTTCGAGTTGTTCTTTTAAGGGACAAGCCGGTGTGGTTAATTCAATGGTAAATTTTATTTCATCGTCTGTAAAAGACAAATCCTTTATCATATTCAGCGTCACCAGATCTTTTTTAAAATCCGGGTCTTCCACTACTGAAAGCGCTTTTAATATTTGTTCCTGTGTAAATTTCATAAATGTAAAATTACAGTTGTTAACCGTATAATTTAGTGATACACGGTTAAGAAATTAAGAATGAATCTAAATTAGCTTAATGATGACCTGGCTGATTCTGCTTTTACTATAAAATCATCAATGATTTTTGCAGAATATTGCGGGTTTACCATATGATATAAGTGTTCCCTGAACAAATCCTTTTCATTTGCGTGAGTGATATCAATAACCTCTATATTTTTACCTTCGTACAAACGTGGAACAAATTTGGCAACTCCATCTTTTTCACTTTTTAAAATCAAAACAGGAATATTATTTTTCGACATATTCTGCAAGCCTATCTGTTTATCAAAAGCAATGGACTCCTGTAATGCCGAATGAGACTGAATGGCAAATATTTTTGAGGGAACTTTATTCAGTGCTTTTTCAATAGGAATACGGTTTAAGTGCGGCAATGAGTCCATATTGGTCATCAGATAAACAATCCTGTCTTTGATTGCTTTCCAAACACCGCTGTTACTGGAAGACTCCTGTTTTATCAGTCTTTCTGATAAACCGATACCTCTCTTGCGGACACCTGATTTTGAATCCAAAGGAATAATTCTTCTCAATGTCACCATTACAGATTTCTCAACTATATTTCCCGAAAAAGACATAGACGGAATTATTACATTGTCCATAAATCCTAATATCGCATGCTTAGCTTCTTCACCAAAAAACGGATTTGCGCCAATTCTACCACGCAGATATTTTTTTACGGAAGGATATTGTTCCAGATGCTTATCTATCATGAGAAAATAAATATTTCCCATGGAGTGATCAAAAATATAACCAGGATGCCCTTTAGATCCAAAAAAATCAACAACAGCGTCTATGTTTTTTGCCACATGTTCAGAATAATCATCAATAGGCAGGTCGGTTGGAATGGAGCCGTAATGCATGGCTGCCGCAATATATTTTGTTGATGGAATAGACGTTAACAAACCATCGAATGAATTTAAGCCGAGAAAGCCATGAATTAACAATACAACAGGTAATTTTTCTTTCGCATTTTCTTTGTATGGATTTGCCAGATCAATAACGATATTACTGATTCCATAAGGTGTTTTTCTTTTCACTTCAATCACCGGCCATGTCAGCGCTTTATCATCCACAAAGACGGTCATGCGTACTTTAACATTGTCAATATATCTGATAAAACTTGGACTTTCATTTGGCTTACCTGTAGTGGAATACAACCAGGCCAAGGGTCTTCGCTTATCTGATTTGGTTGCCAGGAATGCAATACGTTTCGATTGTAATAAAAAATGCGGTGTTGTCGTAATTTCTTTTTCTTTGTTGAGCGTAACCATTGCAAAGAGTGCTTTGGATTCAAATGCTTTAGAGTTACGTTCAATTCCACCAATTCTGCCTTTCGGATTAGAAGCTAAAAAGACATAATCGAATCCTGATTTATTATTTTCATTTATGAATTTACCGATGGTGTCATTTATCAACGAAGTACTTTCTTCCATCTGTTCCTCGTTGATTTGATAGCCCAGAATCTGTTCTTTTGAAATCAACCCTTTATCCAGCAAGCTATTTAAGAATGCTTCCGCATCGAAAATCCCCTGAAGTCCTTCCTGACTTTTCAACGGTGAATTCAGAAAGGTGTAATAAATATTTTTTGGATTTTTTATTTTGTGGTAATAATCAGATATGTTTTTATAAGGACCAGCCGGCGATTGCCCGTGCGACAAACAAACTAAAAACTTTTGCTTTTTTTGTGTGGTTTGATTCGCATGTTTAATAAAATCTTTTCCAACTGCTTTATTGAATTCATCCTGGGTTTTGAAATATCTCGTATCCGGTGCTGCGTAATTTTCTGATGTATCTAAATTCATTTTTCTTTCGGTTATTGCACTATCACTATATCTTTTCAATAATTAAGGCTCTAAAAATAGAAATAATTGCTGATTCAGTCTATGATATTTATCAAGGTCTTCAATTATTTTAATAACTAAAATCACCACTAAAGAATTACCTATGTTAGCGAAATTTTGGAAAAAAAGAGGGTGTATTTCTCACATATTCCTGATATTCCGGATTATCCTTATACTTACTTTCCAGCAAAGGCACACCGGAAACCCTTGTAAGCAACCAGGTTATTGTTAATGGACTAATTATACTTATTAAGGTTAGAATTGGTGTTGAAAAATTAACCGACATAATCCAAATTCCCCACCACAGAAGCATTTCACCAAAATAATTCGGGTGTCGTGTATATTTCCATAAGCCGTATCGCATAGTTTTTCCTTTGTTTATTTCTTTCTTTTTAAATGCTGCGAGCTGATGGTCGCCTACTGCTTCAAAAACAAAACCTGTAATCCAAATTAATAAGCCGGTTATCGTTAAAATATTAACACCCGAAAATGTAGTATTTACATAGATAATTGGCAATGCAACGATAATCATAAAGAATCCCTGCAGCATAAATACCTGAAAAAATGCTGCTAACCAGTGCGGTAAATTATGTTTGCTCCAAATTTTCCTGAAATTAATATACCGCCAATCTTCTCCTTTGCCTTTGTTTCTGGTGTAAATGTAAACAGCTAAACGAATGCCCCAAATCGTGACACACATATTGACGAGATGTTTAGACAGCAAAATGGATTGCCTTTCTAACAATGAATTTGAGGTGAATGCAAAATAAGCAACCACTACAATGAACCCAATTCCCCAGAAAATATCAGCAATACTGTTGTTCTTGAATATTTGTGCCAGCACAAACACATAACACATGAAGATGAAGACGATGCCAGCTATCGGTAGATATATATCTAAACTCATATTTTTTTAACAAGTTAGCCATGTTTTAGTTCATTTTCGTTAAACCTTTACATGATTCTTTTGGAAATCACTTAAACATATTATAAATTAGTCACATACAAAACTAAACGTTATGGAAAAACGGATAAAACGCATTAAGTAACATTTTATTCTAATTTCAAAAGACTAAAACCCATTACAAATTCAAATAAAGTAGTAACAAATCCAGTAAATTAAAGAATCGGAATATTTTCCAAAACTACTTTTATAGAAGAAAAATAGCTTAAGTAGTTTGGCAAATCAGTTTCCGGAATTTGTTTTATGATATTTAGTTTCTCTCTTAACGGATCCACCTGCACACCTTTTTTCCAGAATCTGTAGCACACATGCGGTCCGGTGGCAAGTCCGGTACTTCCAACATAGCCAATCACCTGACCTTGCTGTACACGCACGCCATTTCGGATACCACGTGCAAAACGACTCATATGCAGGTATTGCGTTTCATACACTTTATCGTGCCGTATTTTTACATAGTTGCCATTGTTTTGTGTAAACTGAGCTGCAATGACTACTCCACTTGCGGTTGCAATTATCGGTGAGCCGGTTGGAGCGGCGAAATCTGTGCCGAGATGTGCTTTTTCTAGCTGCAAAACCGGATGAAAACGATGCAGATTATAACGAGAAACAATGTTTCCGCCTTTTTGTAAAGGTGATTTTATAAACGCGGTTTTCAGGTATTTGCCTTTTTCATCTGCATATTGATAGCTGCTGTCATCTTCCACAAAATAATCTATGGCGTAGAGTTGTTTCTTTTTGGTTTTGCAGCAAATCACCTGCACATGTCCATATTCTAAAAACCTGCCATTGATACTCAACTGATCGTAGATAAATTGCAAGGTGTCGCCTTTTCGTAAAGTATTGATATTAAACTTTCCGTTATAGGCTTTATTTAGTTTCTCAATAATTTTCTGGTCGAGGTTATTTTCTTTAAATGTTTTAGCAACTGACTTTTGAATCACTGCCGCAAATTTAATTTCAGTAGTGTCTATTTGTTTTTCATAAAAAGAAACCTGAATAGGATGAAAAAAGATCGGCTTTATTTTTTTAGCTTTTTTCTTTTTTTTCTTTGGTTGAATTTCTTCCGACTCTTTATTAAACTGCAGCCAGGTGGTATCGGTACAGTTGGCAATGACATATTCAAAATCTGAAAGCTTGAAAACCAGATATTGCAACATCGACGAGCTATCCGTTTCTTTCGTGATAGTAAAATATTTCTGTTTGGGTTTCAGGTTGGTGAAGTCTGTATATTCTTTTGTATCTTCTATAAACTGAGCATATTGATACTTGTCCAATTTAAGATATCTGAAGAGTTTTTGAAGATTTTCCCGTTTTCCTAATTCCTTTTCTTTAACGCAAAGACTATCCACTTCAATCCCTAAAAATTCGATAGATTCTGGGTTAATACATCTGTTGTCTGCCAGTGAATCTGTATTAGTCTTCACAACAATAACATTCGTTTCTTTCTTCGACTTGTTTATACAAGAGGAAAAAAGAAAAGACAATAAAATAAATACTAAAAGTTGCTTAAGGTACGGCATTCTTTCAACTTAGTTGCAGGTGCGAAGATAAGAATAATTTAGTTTGCAAAAAGAAAAGCCGTATGTTAGACTCTTAATATATGTCAAATTATTTCAGCGATTTGTATTCTTTTCAATTGTTTCCTTTATTCCAAAGAAACTTCATAATTCGAAAAAAATTCTAAGATATTTCGTGCAGCTCATCCAGCAATGACGGCCTGTTTCCGGCATGGAATCTGAAGACATATCTGCTTTCTTTCACCAACCAGGTATAATATACAATTACAAAAACAAATTCACACAGAAACAAGATCAATGCCATCCAGTCGTCATTAATTTTCTCATCATAATCACTATCTACTATCGCTGCAATAACTAATAAAATAAAAAAAATAAGATTTGACACAAACAAGGCTATTCGTCTGTATCTAAAAACAGCCTTATTCAAATGTTTCAGTTTTACTGCTCTGTACAGGTGAATAAATAACAGCATAAACATATTCAACAATAAGGCAACTACACCAAAAGCAACCAAATCTCCTAGTTCAGTCGTTCTTAGATTCTTATAATCAAAAAATATAAAATCCGGTGCTGCCGCAACATCTATGGCAATAACCAATACTGCCGCAATTAAAGGCATCAGGAAAAGTTCAATTTTGTAAGAAAGCGACATGCTCTTAATAATAAATCAGAAAATATAACACAGGCACTACCAGCAACAGGCGAATCACTTCTAGAACGGCAGCCCATTTTTTGCGTTCAAACAAGGTGCCAATGGTTATAGTAGATAGCACTATAAATGCCACTCCGGTCAGTTGTTTTACAAAACTAAATTTCTCAATTCCAAATAGAAAATAAGAGACAAAAGCCAGCAAGAGCACGAATTGTACCACGATGTAAATATGCATAGTTGGTTTTGTATCTGCATCGTACAACTGACGAGTGGTATCAATTTCCTTAGGTACAATTGGTCCGCCGAGATAAGCAGGCCGCCATCCCGGAGCTTTAAGTAACACAAAGAAAAAATCTTTCAGCGTTTTCACTTTCACTAATTGCTGCAGTATCCAACCGTAGTAATCAAAATTGGCAACTGCAATATTCCAGCTTTTCAATTGCGATGTAACACCATAATGTACCTCTTCTTCTTCCTGCTGAAACGTGCCGAATATTCTGTCATAGATAATAAAAGTGCCGCCGTGATTTTTATCGATATATTTTGGATTGACACCATGATGTACGCGATGGTGGGATGGTGTATTAAAAATAAATTCAAACCAGGCAGGCATTCGCTTAATTAATCTGGTGTGAATCCAGAATTGATACAGCGTTTGAATTTGCGCTACCGTAATAAATGCAATCGGATCGAAGCCTATGAATGCGAGCGGCAGATAAAACCAGAACGAGCCGAATACCTGCGTAGCCGATTGCCGCAGCGCCACTGATAAATTGTATTCTTCGCTCTGATGATGTACCACATGCGTGCCCCAAAGTACGCTCACTTCATGCGAGAGCCGATGAAACCAGTAGTAAAAAAAGTCAACACCAAAGAGCAGTAAAATCCAGGTGTACCAGGTTAACGGAATGGTAGTGTTGCGGTAGTTTTCATAAATCCAGATATACACACCAATATTCAGGATTTTAAGTAACACACCGGTTACCTGTTGCACGATGCCGGTATTGATGTTGCTGACCATATCATTGAGACGATACAGATGCGTTTTCTTTATTTTATCTATAATAAGTTCGATGGCAATTAAAATAAAAAAGGCAGGTATAGAATAAACGATGAGTGATTTCATGTGTTTCTGTTATATTTTTTAATGGTGCACATGAAATATCCAAATACCTTTATTGATAATTAAACTAATGTCTGGATATTTCATTTATGAATGTACGGTTTACGATGAGCAATGAATAAATAAAGTTAGGAAGAAATAAGAAAAAGAGAATGAATTCCTGCTTTTAATTTTCAATCAGATGTTCCATAGTTTCAAGGTTGATATCTAAAGGCACCTTTGAAAACAAGTCAAGTATTACTGAAATCAAATAGAGAGAAACAGGTATAGAAAATGAGAACAACAGCACAATTTGTCTTTTTAAGATACTCCAATTCTCTAAATAAACTACTAAAGAGTTATTTTCATTAATGCCAAAACTAATGATTACCAAGAAAAAAGAAATAAGTAAAATAAAAAAAACAAGACTTAAGAGCTTAATGCTCTTTAGAGACTTATTAAATCCTGAAGATTTTATAAAAATATTTACAGTACGTATTGCCACAAAAATAAAACCTAAAACAGTCATTAAAATCAGGTTGACAAAAGCAATAAAGACTAAGCCATTTTGACTCTCTTCTGCACCAATAAAATCATATTTTATCTGAAAGAAATTGAATACAAGCACACAGATTCCTAAAATCAATAATTCTATAACTGGAAATAGTTTTTTATGCATGTTTTATTTCTTCTCTTCTTCCACAAAAATATATAAATCTTCGCTGTCGCGTTTCATCCAGTAGTGTTCGCGTGCGTACTTTTCCATTTGTTCCACGCCAGAAAATAATTCTTTCTGTTCTTTGCGGATATCTGAAATCTCTTTCGTGTAGTAGGCTTCTTCCTTATTTAATTCACGCAGTTGCATTGCGAGCTGCACCTGAGAAATAAGGGTGTTCTGAGTAAAGAACAGCAAGTAAATAAAATAACCCAAAAACAGCAAAAAGAATTTGTTTCTGAACAATGCAGGAATTTTGTCTTTTAATTTCGGATCAAAAATAGTCATATCAGTCGTGAGTGATGAGTCGTGAGTTTTTAAATTTTTTAGATTTTGTGAAAGTAAATTTATAAAATAAAAAAGACTTTATGAAATTGATTTTTCACCAAGTCTTGATAAGACTTCGACATTGAGTCATGATAATCGTGGCACGAAATTACAAAGCAGCCAAACCAGCTTCTGCAACGGTATGGTCATTTTCTACGGTAGAACCGGAAACACCGATGCCGCCAATGACCACATCGCCAATTGTTAACGGAATGCCTCCCGGAAACGTAATTAAGCCACCATTAAAATGTTCTATATTGTATAATGAACCACCTGGCTGAGAAAGTGAACCGATGACGCCGGTTGGGAAATCGAAATAGCGTGCTGTTTTAGTTTTTTTGATAGAGATATCGATACTGCCTAACCATGCGTTTAAATGCTTTCAGGTTAGCGCCTGCGTCTACCACGGCAATGTTCATTTAAAAACCTAATGCTTTTGCTTTTGCTTTTGCTGCAGCAACAACTTTTTCTGCTTGTTCTAAAGTGATGTCCATTTTTTGAGTTTGATTTATTAACTTTTTTAAACAATAAAAACGCACAAAGAGTTTAGACCCTTTCTGCGTTTTAATACTAAAAGATTCTTCGCTTTGCTCAGAATGACAAGGTGCTAAAAGAATCTATACCCTTTGCCCGGATAGTATGCTTCTTCACCGAGTTGTTCTTCGATGCGTAATAACTGATTGTATTTTGCCATTCTGTCGCTGCGCGATGCAGAACCGGTTTTGATTTGTCCGCAATTCAAGGCTACTGCTAAATCTGCAATCGTGCTGTCTTCAGTTTCACCACTTCGATGACTCATCACGGAAGTATATCTGTTTCGGTGTGCTAAATCGACGGTATCGATTGTTTCTGTCAAAGAACCAATCTGATTTACTTTTACCAAAATAGAATTCGCAATATTTTTATCAATGCCTTCCTGTAAACGTTTTACATTCGTTACAAACAAATCATCACCTACCAGCTGACATTTACTTCCAATGCTTTCAGTCAATAATTTCCAGCCTTTCCAGTCATCTTCTGCCAAACCATCTTCGATAGAAACAATAGGATATTTTTTCACCCATTTTGCCCAGTAATCCACCATCTCTTCTGAGGTCAATACTTTATTATCTGATTTATGAAAAATGTACTTTTTCTTTTTCGCGTCATAAAATTCAGATGCTGCAGCATCCATCGCAATCATCACCTGATCGCCTGGTTTGTAGCCGGAACTTTCTATCGCTTTCAATACCGTTTCAATCGCTTCTTCATTGGATTTGATTTCCGGCGCAAAACCACCTTCGTCGCCTACATTGGTAGAATAGCCTTTTGCTTTCAGTACTTTTTTCAGGTTATGGAAAATTTCCACACCCATTCTTAAACCATCAGAAAAAGTGGTTGCGCCCACCGGCACTATCATAAACTCCTGAAAGTCGATTTTGTTATCTGCATGTGCACCGCCATTTAAAATATTCATCAACGGTATCGGCAAGGTACGTGCATTCGTTCCACCAACATATCTGTATAACGGCAAACCTGCCGCTTGCGCACCTGCTTTTGCAGCTGCTAAAGACACCGCTAAAATCGCATTTGCACCTAATTTTTTCTTGTTTTCCGTGCCATCCAATTCCAGTAAAATAGAATCTATTTCACGTTGGTTCAGGACATTCTCACCTACTAAAGCTTCTGCAATAAAGGTGTTGACATTTGCCACTGCTTTCTGAACGCCTTTGCCCATATAGGCTTTACCGCCATCGCGCAATTCTACAGCTTCGTGTGTACCCGTGGAAGCTCCTGAAGGTACAGCAGCGCGACCAATAATGCCGCTTTCCGTCATTACGTCTGCTTCTATTGTTGGATTTCCTCTGGAATCTAAGATTTGTCTTGCGTGGATGGATACAATGTGACTCATTTGAATATTGAATTTTTAACCCTAAATCCCTAAAGAGACTTTCGGATAGTGAATAATTTAAACGATTCCTCTTGCACTTGCATGTTCTCCCTTTACGGAGTTAGAGGGTTTTATTTGATACTTCCGATATATAAATTCGTATCATAGGCAAATATAACAAATCCATTTTGTTCATACTTATTAAAAAGACTAACGATAGCATTTTTTAACTGTGGAAAATTCGGATGGTCTTCATTTGGCATATAAGATGAGGAAATAATTCGACCAATTAAACCTTCTAAATCAAAATGTTGCTCGTAGTTCAGCACAAACTTCTGAAATTTATTGGGTGCGTAAAAATCGCTGATGATTTCCGAAGTGATGTTGCGATGCGAGATTTCATGGTAGTCGATGGCAAAATCCTGAATCAGTTGCTCGTAATCCTGCTGAAATGGTTCTGTGGCTTTGCGGTCATTCCAGATCAGGCATAGATGTGCTCCAGTAGCGGCAATGCGCTGAAACTCCTGTTTGGTTTTAGCTCTGTCGAACCAATGGAAAGCCTGTGCACACACAATTAAATCGATGGAATTATCTTTAAGATTGGTAGCTTCCGAACTGCCGTGTATGCTGATGAAGTCTGCATATTCTTGCAGGTATCCTTCGGCGGCTTTGCGCATAGGTTCGTTGGGCTCCACGCCGTACACGGTGTTGCCGTGCTCCAGAAACAATTTTGCAGACAAACCCGTGCCGCTGCCGATATCCGCCACCACATCGTACGGCATCAGGCCGATTTCAAGTTGCAGGGTGGCGATGATTTCTTCGGGATAGCCCGGGCGGTACTTAATGTAGTTTTCTACTCTGGAGGAGAAGCGTTGTTTGAAGTCCATATTATAGTAGTAAGTAGTGAGTAATAAGTAATAAGATTATTTATTGAATTTTATATCTTGATTTATTGGAGGCGGAGGTGGTGGCGGTGGCGGACTAATAAAGTAATATGATTTAAATTGAATGGTTGTATCTTTTAAGTCAAACTGTCTGTTATTTCTAATTAAGAGGATTTCATCTATTATTTTATCAACTTTACTTATATTAATATCAGAATTTCTAGCATAATAAATTCTATTTATATTTTATTTATGAACAATTATTGCTGTTTTGCCGCAATCTTCACATACACCATCATAAAGTTTTACATCTGAACCATTATATACATCAAATGCGATTGAGTCAACTAAACTTTGAATTGAATCTGGCAAATAACCAATAAATGTTGAATCATGATATAATCTATCTTTATTGTTTGAAATAAAGCACCTCTTTAGATTGTCAACTTTTAAATTTAATGTATAAGTCCAACCATCAGTGCTTCCAATCTCAACATAATCATAAGTAAAAGGCTTAGGCTTTTCATTACAAGAAATGAAGCAAAAAATACTTAGTATTAAATAGATTTTATTAAACAAAGCTGTTTATTTTCTTTATAAATTTAAACAAAAATTTTACAATAATAACTTGACAAGTATACCAACTCTTGGTATATTCGTACAAAGTTCTAAACATGGGAAAAAACACCTCTATTTTATTGGGCGATTATTATGAGAAATTTGTCAATGAAAAAATTGCCGATGGCAAATACACTTCTGTAAGTGAAGTTATCCGGGAAGCACTGCGACTTTTTGAATATGAAGAAAACAAGGCAAAAAGCCTGATCAACGAATTAAAAATCGGAGAAAAAAGCAAGCTGGTTAAAGACTTCGACCACAAAGCAAACCTCAAAAAATTGCATGCAAAACATTTGTCCAAATGAAAATTGCCATAAGCGAACAAGCTTTAAAAGACATAGAAAACATCTGGCTATACACTCTAGAAAACTGGTCGGTAGAACAAGCAGACCGCTATTATAATTTAATCTTTGAAGAAAAAGAGTTTATTTGCAAAAACTTCAATGCAGGAAAATCCATTGAATACATCAGAAAAGGGTATCGGTATTCTATAGTAAAATCACATTTAATATTTTATAAGAAATCTAATTCAAATAAAATAGAAATTATAAGGGTTTTACATCAAAATATGGATATTGAAAACCGCTTGAATGATAAATAAATCTAATTCTCATTTTCAACAAATTTGAAATCACCAAAAGACATATCACTCACCCTAAGCGCCGTTAGAGCTTTGCTTGGAAATGTAACGCCGCCGCTGCACTCTGCTTCTGTAGAATGGAAAGAAAACACCATCGTCTGGAAATGTGTATTTGATACCAAAGCAACTGCAGATGATTACGAATTGATGTCCATCGCTGCCGCGGAAATCATCTCCGATTTTCCGGATGCTGAACTGGAGGAAATTTTCCTTACCGTAGCTCCAACGGAATCTGTCGAACCTTTAGAACATCTCATTTACCAAAGGCATGAACAAAAGTGGCAGTAAACGTCCTGCTGCCTGATTTCCTGTAAATTTTGACCATTTCTTGACACAAAACAATTTCATTTCTTTCAATTTCTCCGTATTTTTGAACAAACAATAATACTATGTTTTCAGCTATCAAACTTAAAAGAGACATCTACTCATCAGAAGAGCATTTAATGTTACAGAAGATGTGTCAGCAGTTCATCGAAAAAGAAATCACGCCTTACCACGCACAATGGGAAGAAGACGGACAAGTGAGCCGTGAAGTATGGCTAAAAGCCGGTGAAACAGGCTTGTTGTGTCTGGATGTTCCATCTGAATACGGTGGTGCCGGTTTAGATTTTTCTTTCTGTGCCTTGATAACGGAAGAGATTTCTAAAGCAGGCTATACCGGTCCAGGATTTTTCTTACACTCTGATATCGTAGCACCTTATTTAGTGGATTACGGCACTGAAGCGCAAAAACACGAATGGCTGCCGAAAATGGTGAGCGGTGAAGTGATTTCTGCTATCGGTATGACGGAGCCGGGTTGCGGTAGTGACCTGCAGGCATTGAAAACAAATGCCGTGGATATGGGCGACCATTACGTATTAAACGGTCAAAAAACATTTATCACGAACGGCTATATGAGCGATTTGGCAATTATTGCTGCTCGTACAATAATTGATGGCAAAGACAATGGCATTTCGTTGTTTCTGGTAGAATCTACCCGTGCAGGTTATTCCAAAGGAAAACCATTCAAGAAAGTAGGTATGAAAGCGCAGGATACCTGCGAACTGTTCTTCGACAATGTACAACTTCCTAAAGATAATTTATTAGGCGAAGTGGGCAAAGGCTTTATCTATATGATGCAGAAACTGGGCCGCGAGCGCTTATCAGTAGCGTTGATGTCGGCTGGTGGTGCGGAAGGTGCGCTGGAAAACACGATTGCATACACTACTTCCAGAACAGCATTTAAACAACCTATTGCAGGTTTTCAAAATACACAATTTAAATTAGCAGAATTGGCCACTAAACTACAGATACATCAAACATTTGTTGACCGTTGTGTGGAATTATATGTGAAAGGTGAGTTAACGGCGGAAGTTGCTTCTATGGCAAAATATTCCTGCACAGATATGCATTTTGAATTAGTAGATGAATGTGTGCAATTACACGGCGGCTACGGTTACATGTGGGAATACTATATTGGCCGTGCATATGCGGACAACCGAGTTGCAAGAATCTATGCCGGCACGAACGAAATTATGAAATTGTTGATTGCGCGTGGCTTGCTGAGAGAATTGTACGAACAGCAAAAAAGAAAGAAAGCGGAAGCGGTAGCTGCAAACTAATTTCTTGTCTGAATCACAGATTACAAAGGTCGTATCTTCATCAAGCGGTCTGTCTTGTTGAATTTATAGGTATATCCCATCACAAAATTGATGGAGTTGATTTGCGGTATCACCGTGTTTTGTTTTTCACCCAGTAAAAAATTTCCGGCCGTTGGTTCGGTAATATTGATCGCCTGCAAGGTTTTTCTTGTCAGTCCTATTCCAAAATCAATTCCGAAACTGAACTTATCCGATTTCCGGTCTAAGGAAGCCCTGCCCTCGATTTCTATGACAAAATCAAGGGCGAGCGAAACATGGCTAAGGCAAAGTTTTAGAAAATTGAATTTACATAAGTATGCAGATTGCAAGTTCAACTTTCAAACTGCATACTTATTTTTTTAATGCTTCAATAAGACCAGAGACAGGAATAACTCTTATTGAGTTACTTATAGGAAAAGCTTGTTTGACGGGACACACTACATAGGCCTCCTTTATTTTCAATTCATCTACAATATTATAGAATCCACGTGACAGAACCGGTGCCTGGGACAATTTACATTCTACTGCTACTGTTCTTTTGCCTTTAGTTAAAATAAAATCAATTTCTGTCTGGTTAGAGGTTGTAATATAATTAACCTGCCAGTCTGGTAACGAACCCCTAATTTGCTGTAAGACATAACCCTCCCAGGAAAACCCTGCAACAGGATGAGTAATAAGCTCATCATATTTTTCTATATTCAATAAGGCGTGCAATATTCCGGAATCAGTCAGATACACTTTCGGGGTTTTTCGTATTCTTTTCTCAAGATTAGCGAAGTACGGTTCAATTTTCTGGAGCATATAAGTGCCGGCAAGAACATCAATATAGTGTCCGGCTGTAGTGTGGCTAATACCGAGCGAATTGCCTAGTGCAGATAAATTAAGCGGCTGCCCATGCAGATGGGCGCACATCATCCACAGTTTACGCATACTCTCAGGAGGAACATTAAAACCAAAAACAGAAAGGTCTCTTTCCAAAAACGTTTGAATAAAGTTTTTGCGCCAAAGCATGCTAACCTGTTCATTTCTTGGTAAGAAACTTTTAGGAAAACCCCCTCGCATCCAGATATTTTTTTGCTGGTCTTTTGGTATACTGCTGACTTCTTCCAGGGTAAATGGTGCGAGTTCAGTATATGCAATTCTACCTGCAAGTGTTTCTGAAGACTGTTGCAATAAATGCGGTGAAGCTGACCCCAGCAACAAAAACTGTCCGTTATTTTTTTCTCTATCTATCAGACTGCGCAGTACGCTGAAAATTTCAGGCATGAACTGTACCTCATCCATACATACCAGCTTGCCTATGAATTGGGAAAGAAAAAGGGTAGGTTCAGTAAGTTTTGCACGGTCTTCCGGATTTTCCAAATCCAGATAAACGGAGTCTTTATAGTTTTGGGAGATTACTTTTGCCAGAGTAGACTTGCCGCACTGACGTGGCCCCACAATGGCTACCGCCGGAAAATGTTTTAACAAGAACTGTACTTCTATTTGTTTTTTACGGATGATCACAGCTCAAATATAATAATAAGTATGCATATTGAAAGTTAAATTTTCAATTTACATACTTTGTATTGGTTTATATTAACAACATAGCGACCGGAATTTATGCCGGTACAAACGAAATTATGAAACTCCTGATTGGCCGTGGTTTATTAAGAGAATTGCATGAAATGCAGTGAAAAACTGGGGATGATTTTCTTCATACATCATGCCAAAATTAATACTAAATTTCCGGTTTCATTACGGTTGGTGGTTGGCAGGTGATAACACCTGCCCTTTAGATTTGCAAAGACAATTATTATATTTAATTAAACAACCAAACGGCAATGGTGAACTAGAACACCTGCTAAGCAGAAGGCTTATCACTTGATTCAGACCATTGCCGTTTTTTTGAACCAGCTTCAAATAGAAATTAGAGCATAAGGCTCATTAGTAAGGACTCGAAGTAATTCAAAATTGGTTGTCATCTTGTTCACCTTAAAATTAATCAAATTATGGAATTTAAACACTATGCAGGCATTGATGTATCTAAAAACACTTTAGATGTCACTGTCATTGGTAACTTACAAAGTTTACCATTCCATCTGCAAATCCAAAACAATCTCACTGGATTTAAGCAACTCAGTGCTGAATTGAAGAAGTTAGTGGGTTTTAGTTTTTCTACTACTCTATTCTGCATGGAGCACACTGGGATTTACAATAATCTTGTACTCAAATTTCTAACAAAATTATCCTGTACAGTTTGGGTGGAGAATGCACTTCAGATTCAAAGATCTATTGGATTACAACGTGGAAAGAATGATAAAGTAGATTCCAGTAGAATAGCTGTTTATGCATCTAAGAATGCTTCTGAACTTAATCAATATAGACCGAGAAGAGAGGTGATTGAACAGTTAAAAGTACTGTCATCGCTGAGAGATCAGCTTATCGGAATGAAAAAGCAAATTGAAACCAGGATAAAAGAATATGAGAAATTTGGAGATAAAAATACTTCTGTTATGATGATAAGTGTAACGAAACAATCTCTGAAAGGAATAGAAAAAGATTTAGATGAATTAGAAAAGAAAGTAAAGGCAATGATTATAAATGATGCCCAATTAAAGCAAATGTATGAGTTAATAACATCTGTAGTTGGAGTTGGCCCTGTTACTGCTTTACAGTTGATAGTTCATACTAATGAGATGACTTTGGTAAGCAACCCAAGAAGCCTTGCATGTCATTGTGGTGTTGCACCCTTTGAACGAAGCTCAGGGTTATTTAAAGGCAAAGCAAGGGTTAGCCACATGGCAAACAAAAGATTAAAGACAGCCTTACACATGGCTTCAGAGCCTGAGCAAATATAAAATCATAGATACGGCTCCCTTTCAGGCACAGGAACCTCCTGCCCAAGATTACTGGAAAGATAAATACCTGGAGCTGCTAGAGCAATATAAACTATTGCTAATCAACTATAATCAGTTATTGGAAACGCCTGCCAGCAAGTAAATAGAACTCGTTTACCGGTAGGCTACCCCTCCCGACTGTGTCTGCGATACCGCCACCCTCTCCAACCGGAGAGGGGTGTCAAGCGATGCTGGACGGGGTGGGGTAAAGCTTACTTGTACTTCAAACCCTGCAGGAGTTTGCCGGGCTAACTCCTGTAGGGTGAATCTACTCGAAAAGATACTGCTATAAAAGTAGGTCGCTGATAGAGAAGTGTTACAAAAAAGTCGCTGTCAATAACCGTATTTACTTCACGATATACCTTGTTTTATTAAGTTGTCCAGAACTTTCGAACAAGTTCAACGCTATTCCTTTTTTAAGATCTCTGCTAGCAGTAGCAGAAGATATATCTTTGAATATATTCATATAATCTTTCCGACTAAATTCCTTAATACCTCGATTCAGAAAGTATTCCAACCTATCGGTATCTTTCAATACTCTATTGTTGTAATTCAGGAGCTGCTGCAATGATTTTTCTATCACACCAAGCATATACTCAATAAATGGCGTTGATTTCCCCATTTTATCGCTCATGGATAATGATTTATAGTAATCAAGTTGTGTTTCACTAATCAATGTTTCAAAGGGTAAGAACTCAAATACCTGATATTCTTTCAAAAGTATCAGGGTCTGCCACAATCTTCCCATTCTACCGTTGCCATCTATGAATGGGTGAATAAATTCCATTTCGTAATGAAAGACACAGCTTTTTATTAAGGTTAATTCATTCTCATCTTTCAAATATGCAAATAAGCTTTTCATTAAATACGGAACCTTCTCATAGGGTGGAGCAACGTGTTGAACGAGACTACCTTTCACGATACCAACATGTTTGTTTCTATACTTCCCCGCATTCTCCACTAATCCTTTCATTAAAGCAGCATGTGCTTTCAGAAAACTATTTTCTGAATGAACTTTATACGTTTTTAATTCATCATACACTTTAATTGCATTCAGAACTTCCTGTACATCTTTTTGAGGACCTGCGACTCTCTTATGCTCAATCAGAGCAGTAATTTGCTCTTCCGTCAGCGTGTTTCCTTCAATTTGTAAAGACGAATGGATTGTTTTAATTCTGTTTTGCTTGCGAAGCTGAGGAGATGGTTTGCTCAGGTAGTTCGCATTTACTTCTCCAATTTTCTCAGAAATAGAACGGATAAGGTTTAAAATTTTCGGTGTAAGGTCATACGGAGGCCGCATTGATAGTATCATTTGATACTATCAAAGATAATGTACTTTCATGGAATCTCCAAAAATATTGGCTGGCATTGCTAGTTACAAAACTTATAGCCTGAGAAAACGATGCAGCACTTACCTTTCCGATAGTGTATAGTGTCGAAGACACAGCCCCCTGGGGTGTCAAGCTGCGCTTGACAGGTGCGGTTAAACTTAACTTATGTATCCTTGCAAATTACACAGCACTAACTTGCGAGCGCCAGGCATTCGACTATCCTAACGCTCTTTTATCATTTCTTATTCGTTTCTCTACCAGAGAATCATACACGCTGCATGCAAAGCGGGTAAAAAATGTTTAATTTTAATTGGTAAAAGCAGGCCGGATGATGAAAGACAAGATACTTATCTATGGTGCATTGGGCTATACGGGTAATTTATTTGTAATCAAAGCCATGGACAAAACGCTACCTATGGTGCTGGGAGCAAGAAGCGAAGCGGTAAAAGACCTTGCACAACAACACGGCGTAGCTTATCGCGTCTTTGATATACTGGAAGCCTCGGCCATTACGCCCTTTCTGTCTGATGTGAAAATACTCGTCAACTTCGCCAATATCTCTTTCAAAATAAACCAGCCTTTACTGGAAGCCTGTATTGCATCCGGCACGCATTATATTGATCTGGCTTCCGAATACGAGGATTTATCGCAAGTCTGCAACTACCATGCAAAAGCATTGGAAAAAGGTGTGATGCTCTTGCCGGGCTCCGGTTTCAATCTGATACCGACCGATATTGCAGCTGTGCTTGCACAACAACAACTACCGGATGCCACACAACTGACCATCGGCTATGCGGTGACAGGCAATGCATCCCGTGGTACAGTCAAGACGGTGCTGAAGGATGCCGTAAAGACTGGCTACAGACGCGAGAACAATGTATTGGTGACTGCCACTTCCGCAACGGACAGCATCACCTTATCTGCGGAAGGCAAGACATTTTCGCTCATCAATAACGCCACAATGGGTGAAACGATTACCTGCTGGGAATCGACCAGAATTCCTACCATTATCACGTATTCTTATTTCCCTTGGATCATGATTCAGTTCATGAAAGGGCGTTTAAACTGGCTGAGAAAACTCTTGCTGAAGTATGCGAATACTTTCTTCCCTATTGGCCCGACAGACAAAGAACACCGGACTGAAATAACTTACAGCTGGGTGAAAGTAGAAAACAATAAAGGAGAGCAGGCTCAGGTAACAGTCATTGGCCCGGAAGCCTATCTTTTCACCGTGCTGATGATACAGGAAATGCTGCGCAGGATGCATCATGGCGAACTGAAAGCAGGTTTTGTTCCGCCTTCCTTTTTTGGAAAAGCATTACTGGAAGCTATACATGGCGTGGAAATTCTTGAAGGGTAAAGTGAGGATGGATGGTATATATCGTGCCACGATAATCGTGGCACGACACTTCAGCCTAGATTCCTGTTTCCACAAAATGAAAGAAATAAACAATGAGGGTTCGTGGAGACACGCACCAAGGCTTGGGCGAAGACGCATCCTACCCCAGCATCTTCATAAAATCGTCGAAGAGGTAACGGCTGTCGTGCGGGCCGGGAGCGGCTTCGGGATGGTATTGAACAGAAAAGGCTTTTTTACCTACTATCTCCAGGCCTTCCACAGAA
>JBIKPT010000159.1:0-6533 GCA_044357355.1 Chitinophagales bacterium | reverse complement strand
GAAGAACTTAGAAAACTACATCCGAAAGCCACACATCATTGTTATGCCTACCGATTAGGATTAGATAAACATAATTTCCGCTGCAATGATGACGGCGAACCCAACGGCACTGCAGGCAAGCCTATTTTAGGTCAGCTGGATTCTTTTGGCATTACTAATTGTTTACTTATTATCGTACGATATTTTGGCGGCACTAAACTGGGTGTTTCCGGATTGATTGAAGCTTACAAAGCCTGCGCAAAAGCAACACTTGAAGCGACGACCATTACAGAGCAACGGATTTTAGCATACTACGAATTGAAAAGTTCTTATGAAAACATTAATAAAATATACCAGATTGCCCATAATAACAAAGCAATTATAACAGAACAGGCATTGGATAATCTATCTGTTTTTGTGGTAGCAATTGAACAAGATGCTACTGTTCAATTAGAGAAAAAGCTGATGGAAGAACAAATTGAGTTTGCATTCCTTGAAAATAAATAAAAAAGCGTTCAGAAATCTGAACGCCCAACCATAAAACTATAAAACCATAAAAACGATTTTCTATTTTATCTTTTTAGTAAATCTGAAATTAAATTGTGTGGTCACACCTAATTGAGAACTCATAGGTTGTCCTTTCTTCAAAGAAGACGCAAATCCGGTTCTGCCACCAATGTTCATAGCCAGGTTACGCGTTATAAATAAATCAAAACCACCCATTAACCCGAATTCGGCTTTATTATATTCAGGTGTATCTTGCATTTCAACACCATCCATCGTAACATTTTTCTTAAGTAAGAGCCCCACCTGCGGACCAAACAAAAAACTCAACACAATCGGTTTGGAATTATAATTATTGATGAATGTTTGTTTGTATTTCATAATAATTGGAAACTTAGTGTACATCAAATTTATGTTTTTAGTAACGCGTTCTTCTGCGGATTGTTGCTGCATACTATATTTCTAACCTTACTCTGAAATTTGCCATTCCATTTGAATTTCCCAACGGTCTGAGTAATCGTAACCAATATTGATACCGTAAGCTTTTCCAAATTGAACTTTGGGTTTAATAGATGTTGTATTTTCGTCTGCACTGAAATCCTTATTATTCAACCATACATTATTGATAGAAATAAAGCGCCAATATGAAACCCTTTATTGATATCGTAACCGGCAAACTGCTTGAGATTTTTCAGTAGTTTCTCTTTGTTAGGATTCAAATCGGTGATGCCTGCAGCTTGTGAAGAAATATCGTGTTGCTGTAATTTTTCCGGTTCAATTAAAGAGGGCAATGCTTCGCGCTAAGGAATTGGCGTTTGCTGCACTTTAATAGGTTCCAAAGATGCAGTCAATGCTGCAGCATCTGATTTACGAATCGGGTAAGATAAAGGTTGTGTTATTTCGTCATCTGAAAGTGAAGTTGATTAATTTGTTTTGGAAGTTTTTTCATTTTGCGTATTATTATTAGCTATAGTTTCACTTACGATTATGGTGGTATTCAATGTATTTTTATCTTTATTATGTTCATCTACCAATGAAAGACTATTTTTTTTCAAATTTATTTTCTGTAAATATCTTTTCATTAGATGTACTGTTTTTTATTGCTTTTTTAGAATCATTTCCTGATTCTGCATTAGCAATAGCAGGCAAAAATGCAGTTGTTTGCTTTTTTTGAGCTGATGCACTTTCCGTTTGATTTTCTAATTCATTATCTGTTGATATAACTTCGAGTCGTTTTAAACGTGTTGCTCTTTTTGCTGCTGTAGCTTCTTTTTGTTCTGCATAAAGTACAGCATCACTCTTCTCTTCATGTTCAGCCGGTTTGTAAAAAGAAGTTACACTAGGCGCATTACCGGCTTTAGTTGTTTTATTGTCTGCAGCAGTTAGTGCTCCTGATTGAACTGTTTGATTTGAAGTTATTTGTTCGGCTTTAAGTTTGGCTTCTCTTACTTTATTAATTGCTTCAGAGTCTTTTCCAATTTCATCTTTCAGTAATCTTTTATTTAATGCAATCTGACTTGAATTTCCTTTTAAAACAAAATTTTTATAAACAAGAATACTACCGGTTGATGTAAAAACCAGTAATAATAATAGCAGCATATACTAAGATTTGCTGCACCATGACTTTTCCGGTGGCAATTGCGATTTGATCAAATTCCACAAAACTCAGGTGGTTGCACACTCGCATTCTCGAGTGTATTTTTTACCTGCTGGTTAAATTTGTTATTTTGCGATCGTTGCACTATTTTTTACTATTTCAGATTTTTAACCATTTCCATCAATAAATAGCGGGCTCTTGCTAATTGTGATTTTGAGGTTCCTTCAATAATTTCGAGTATTTCGCCAATTTCTTTGTGTGTAAATCCTTCCACTACATACAAGTTGAATATTGTTTTATAACCATGTGATAATTTATTTATCATATTCATTAAGTCTTCGTATTCCAGTTCATCACCTGTATCTTCAAAGGTAAAATATATATTAATGTCATCTATATTTACAGTAGGATACATTTTGGTAGATTTTCTGTAATGCACAACTGCAGTATTTACAATTATCCTGCGAACCCAGCCTTCAAAAGAACCATCTCCTTTAAATTTATCTATATACGTAAATACTTTTACAAAACCTTCCTGCAATAAGTCTTCAGCTGCTTCTTTATTTTTTAGCATAGCGAAGGCAAACAGCAAACATTTTCCCCGACAATAAACTATATAGTTTATACTGAGCTTCCAGATTGTTGCTCTTACAACTTTCGATTAACTCACTATATAGTGTCGATTTATTGTCTTTTGGTTGTATTGTTGCTTTCTAAATCCTTAATTTTAGGTATAAAATGCGTGTATTTTTAAAATTCAGTCTAATTCAGCTAAAAATGTAATCAATTTTTTGGTTGCTATGGATCGGTGGCTAATTCTTGATTTTTCATCTAACATTAGCTCTGCCAAAGATCTGCCATCATCTAATACAAATATCGGATCGTAACCAAAACCATATAGTCCTTTTTTATCAAATCCAATTTTACCTTTTAGAATTCCGGTAAATTGATATTTTAACCCATTTATAATCAGAGTTATAACAGTTTTAAATTGCGCGTTTCTATTTTCTTCTTTTTCCATTTTTTTCAATACCATATCCATATTCCTGCCAGCATCTCTGTCTCCTGCATAATAGGCACTGTGTACACCGGGTTCTCCATTTAATGCTTCTACTTCTAATCCTGAATCTTCAGAAAAACAATTTACGTTATATGTACTATATATGTAATCAGCCTTTTCTGCAGAATTCTCTTCAATAGTAAGATGCGTTTCTGGTAGCTCTTCGTTGCATCCAATATCAAATAATTTTTTAATATGATAGGTAGGCTTTAACAAAATCTCTATTTCATTGATTTTGTTCTGGTTATTGGTGGCAAAAACTATTTCTGTCATTAAATTAATTTAAAAGCGATTTGTAACTGCTTCCATAGTTGGTTTTTAAGTTGCTTTTCCTGTTCTAATACTTCCGGCGTGTCTGCTTTCAAAAACTCTGTTTCACCAACTGTTATCAATGAATACAAAGGAATATCAAAATTTATTCCAATTTCTGCTTCTTTCACACCAAACAAAAAACACTTTTGAATATCTATAGATTTTTTCAGAGATGATATCCGTTCCTGCCGGTTTGTGATATCTACAAATAAAAATTGCTCCATTTTTAATTTTAATCCATTTTCAATTAGTTTTAAAAACAGGCTTTCCTGAATGGCTGCAATTGGATTTTCTACACTTTTCTTATAGAAAATCACATAACCGGCATATTGATCACTTGCAGCAATCTGGCCGGATGGTGTAAGCAGATAAAATGAATTCATATAACAGTCAACTTAATCAAAACTTTATAATTGAACCTCAAAAGTAAGTACCTTTTTCGTAACTTTGTATAAATATTTGCATATGTCAGCACAAGTTGTGGATTTGGAAACATTACCAAAAATTGAAATAGAAAAAATTACAGAAAGTAAGTTGCCAACCATTGACTTTGACAACCTTCCTTTTGGTAAAACATTTTCAGATCATATGATGATTTGCGAATATTACGACGGCAAATGGCAATCTGCAAAAATCCAGCCTTATCAGAATATATCCGTAAGCCCGGCTTGCAATGTATTTCACTACGGACAAGCGGTTTTTGAAGGTATGAAAGCATATTACAAGGCTGACGAAAGCGGAATCGTTTTATTCAGACCGGAAAAAAACTGGGAACGCTTAAATAAATCTGCCGTACGAATGTCTATACCGGAAGTACCGAAAGAACTTTTCATGGAAGGCATCAAAAAATTAGTGGAACTGGATAAAAATTTTATTCCAAAAGCTGCTGGAAGTTCGCTGTATATACGTCCTTTTATTATTGGCACAGAACCGTTCATAGGTGTAAGAACGTCTGACAGATATTTGTTTATGATTATTATTGGACCAACAGGTCCTTATTATGGCGAACCAATTTCTGTATTGGTATATGATACTTATGTACGCTCCACTAAAGGCGGTTACGGAAATGCAAAAGCAGCAGGTAATTATGCAGGAACGCTGTACCCAAGAGAACTGGCTACAAAAATGGGCTACAAAGATGTATTGTGGCTGGATGGAGAACAAAAAAAATATGCCAATGAAGTTGGCACTATGAATATCTTTTTTCTAATCGACGGAAAATTAATTACACCAGAAACAGACGGTACAATTCTGGAAGGAATAACCAGAGACAGTGTGATTAAAATTGCTAAAGAACTGGGAATTACAGTAGAAGAACGACCAATCTCCATTGATGAAATTGTCGCAGCACAGGAAGCGGGAAAGCTAACGGAAATGTTCGGAACCGGCACTGCTGCTGTTGTCAATCCGGTGAACCGATTCGGTTACAAAGGCAAAGATTACCTGCTGGATGAAAAAGCATTTGTTATTGCCGGTCAAATTAAAAAGGAACTGGAAGGCATTCAAAAATGTACTATCGAAGACAAATTTGGCTGGGTAGTCAACGTATTATAGCCAAAAATCATTATCTTTCAGTAGATTTTTATCTGCATGACAACCATTAAAACTATTCAACGCTCTACACGTGGGTATTTTCCTGTTTTACTTTGTGTAATATCATTCCTACATTCTTGTTTTTCTTATGCACAGGAATTACCTTGTGCGAATGAGATTATTCAGACAAATCAATTAAAAGACAGCGCTTTTGTTCGGCTTTTAAAAGAAACTCATCATCAATTTAATAATAGTGCACTTCGGATAAATGGAACTATTCTGGAAATTCCGATTGTAGTGCATGTTTTGCATTTAGGTGAACCTGTTGGAACCGGCACTAATATTTCAGACCAGCAAATTCTTGATGCAGTAAAAGGTACGAATGAACGCTGGCGAAAAATAAATACGACAGAAGGCGTAGACATGGAAGTAGAGTTTTGTCTGGCGCAATTTGATCCTCAGGGAAATCCGAGTACCGGTATTGTCCGGAAAGATGCAAGTTCATTAGCCAACTACAGCCAGTATGGCATCAGTTATATCGGTGCTTTGGGACAACCCGGCTCTGATGAGATTGCCACTAAAAACCTGAGTAACTGGCCGCATAATTATGTTTACAATATCTGGGTAGTCAACAAAATAGCAGGCGGCTGGGGTGGATATGCTTTTTTCCCACTTGGATTTGACTATGCTACTGATGGTACAATTATTATCTCTACGGCTATCCGCTCTTCCTCTTCTACACTGGCACATGAACTTGGACATGGCATGGGTTTGTTTCATACCTTTCAGGGTGACGACGGTACTAATTGTCCGGTAAACAATATCTGTTTTTTACAGGGTGACTGGATTTGTGATACACCACCCCACAGGCAATCAGACTGCAATAACAGTTTTTGCCAGAACACCGATGACAGTTTAAATTCAACCAGAAATATTATGAGCTATTGCGGCGGCAGAGGTTTATTTACAGCTGACCAGAAAGACCGGTCTAGAAATAATATCCTGACCACAGCCCGAAGTCTGCTGACACGTTCTCGTGCCTGTACCGGATTAACAACCAACATCCAAAGTCAAATGAATGCTGTTAAGTTGAATATATATCCCAATCCAAGCAACGGGAATTTTACGGCGGACACAGAAATAAAACCCGGTGAATCTGCTTTTATAGAAATCACTGATGTCTTAGGGCAGCTTATTGTTCAACAAAGGTTAGTTCATGGAAAGGAACATACCTTCTTCTATCCTGAAAAACTATCAAAAGGAATCTACAGGCTGCAATTAATTAAAGATGGAACCGTTGCCGCCTTTAGAACATTGAGCATCCATTAAATTATATTTTCTGTAAAAAAAATCCCGAGCATATACCCGGGATTTAAATTTATTGAATGGTGAATATTACATCAGCCAGTTAATCATTTTTTTTATCAGTTTCGTACCGCTCTCCGTGTAAGGCGGATAACGCTGTGCCATATCCGCTAACGTGGATTTTTTCAAAACACCTTTCAGGTGACTGAAGGTATCAAAACTTAATTTTCCATGGTAAGCACC
>JBIKPT010000158.1:0-6560 GCA_044357355.1 Chitinophagales bacterium | reverse complement strand
CCGTCTTTTTTTACTTCTTTAATCAAATCAATCATTTTTTCTGCAGTTTCCGCATCCGGACAACGAACGATATTCTCTTCCGTCTTAGATAAATCCAATTCTGTATACTCTTTTCCAATTTCAATTTTTCCAACTTTTGAAACATATGCCTGCACTTCTATTCCGAAGTGATTTAATAATTGTTTTGCAATAGCCGCAGCAGCCACACGAGCAGCAGTTTCTCTTGCCGAACTTCTTCCACCGCCTCTGTAATCTCGCGAACCATATTTTGCATCATACGTAAAATCAGCATGAGATGGACGAAAACTGTCTTTAATATGATCGTAATCCTTAGATTTTTGATCTTCGTTTCTGATAAATATACCAATAGGTGTTCCTTGTGTTACGCCTTCAAAAATTCCAGATAAAATTTCAAACTCATCTGCCTCTTTGCGTTGTGTTACAATGGCAGACTGACCAGGTTTTCTTCTGTCTAATTCTGCCTGAATAAAAGCGGTATCAATTTTCAAACCTGCAGGACAGCCGTCAATAATAACACCTAATGCTGCTCCATGACTTTCACCAAAAGTAGTAATACGAAAAATCTCACCAAATGTATTTCCTGCCATATTGCGAAGATAAAAAAATAAACACAATAAAAAGTGAAGTAGATTTTATTAAACCGTTTATCAAATCAACGGTATTAATTCATAAATCTTGTTACTTTTGAAAGTTTTTTAAAGCCATTTCGCCGGATTCTATTAATCCTTTGGGTTTTAAATATCCTTCTGAAAACAACAATAATTGCTTATTTTTGTCTATAAAAATCAAGGTTGGATAGGATGCAACCTGATATTTTTGTGCAATGGCAATCCCTTCTCCAACTTCTGCATCTATTTCCAGATTTATAAAATTCTTGTTGAAATAGGCTGCCGCTTCTTTGTCCGTAAATGTATATTTTTTCATTTTTTTACAATAAGAACACCAACTGGTAGCCACATCTATCATGATAGGTTTGTTTGTGGTTGCTGATAATTTTAATGCTTCTTCTAAGGAACCATCAAAAAAAATGATTCCGTTTTCAGCATCTACTTGATTGTCCAATTTATTCTCTGAATTGGAATAACCACATGAAACCGTCAGCAATACTATTGTAACGAATGCTATGAATGTGTGTGTTTTCATTTCTTTGTTTAAATGATTTATAATACGTTGAGTTTTCTCACAAAATATACAATAAAAACAAGTTTCACCTAAATATTTAAAAACAGAATAAACTGGATTGATTAACTTGCAAACAAATTCTTTCAAATGAAAAAAGTTACTAAACTCCTTTTGCTCAATTTACTAATTACATTTACTTGCTTTAGTCAGACTACCACAAAATCAGTGTCGCAAAATGCACGTCCTAAATTAGTGGTGGGTATTGTGATTGACCAGATGCGATGGGATTTTTTATATCGTTATTACGACAGATATTCTTCAACAGGATTTAAGCGACTAATGAAAGATGGCTTTAATTGCGAAAATACGTTTATACCGTATTGTCCTACAGTGACTGCAGCCGGACACACTTGTATTTATACAGGCAGTGTGCCAGCTATTCATGGAATTGTTGGAAACGGTTGGTATGATTATACAGAGAAACGCGAAATGTATTGCAGTGAAGACAATAGCGTGCAAACTGTCGGTGCAGCCAATGACAACGGAAAGATGAGTCCGAAGAATATGCTGACCACCACTATTTGTGATGAATTGAAACTGGCTACCAATTTTAAAAGCAAAGTAATTGGCATTTCTATAAAAGACAGAGGTGCCATTTTACCGGCAGGTCACAGTGCAGATGCTGCCTATTGGTACGACAGCAAAACAGGTAAATTTATTTCTTCTACTTATTATATGAATGAACTGCCAAAATGGGTTTCGGATTTTAACGGTGCAGATAAAATCACATCGTATTACGAAAAAAACTGGAATACCTTATATCCGATAAACACTTATTTCCAAAGCGATTCAGACACTAATCAATATGAAAGTACGCCATTGGGTAGCGATCAAAAACAATTCCCATACGACTTAAAACGTTTTGCAGAAAAAAAAGATTACGGAAAAATAAGAAGCACGCCTTATGGTAATTCACTGACCATAGATTTAGTAAAATCTGCTTTGATAAACGAACAACTTGGTAAAGATTCTATAACTGATTTTTTAGCGGTATCACTTTCTTCACCGGATTATATCGGACATGCTTTCGGGCCAAATTCCGTAGAAGTGGAAGATACTTATTTACGCTTAGACAAAGAATTAGCTGAATTTCTGACATTTCTGGACAAGCAGGTTGGTAAAAATAATTACACTTTATTTTTAAGTGCAGACCACGGCGTAGCGCATATTCCAGGATATTTGGAAAAGCATAAATTGCCGAATGGTGGTGTAACCGGTTCAGCCACTGAAAAAAAATTAAATGCATTTTTGAAAGAAAAATTCGGATATGACAGCTTGTGCATAGGCAGCGGAAATTATCAGTTCTACCTGAATCATACATTGATAGAAGAAAAAGAAGCAGACTATGAAGATGTATTGGAAGCAACTATTGCTTACCTAAAAAAAATAGATGGTGTAGACAAAGTTTTTGAATATGCAGACATGCAGGAAGCCATGCTGCCAAAAGACCTGAAAGAACAGTTTATCAACGGATATTATGCAAGTCGCTGCGGTGACGTGCTGGTTGTTTTAAAACCCGGATATATTGACGATGAATATGATGGAAAAGGCACCACGCACGGCATCTGGAGTCCTTATGATGCGCATATACCTTTGTTGTTTTATGGCAATGGAATAGTAAAAGGAAAAACATTTGAGAAAGTGTACATGACCGACATCGCTCCTACTTTGTCCGGTTTATTGCATATACAAATGCCGAGTGGTTGTATCGGAAATGTGATTGAGGATGCCATCAAAAAATAAAAATGTTGTATTTTTAAAATTATAAAAATGCTTTATGAAAACCATGCAGTAAATCTATTTAAAAGAAATTGCAGGTATTCCTAAAGCATGTGAGCATATAAATTATGTTGCATCTTTGTTGAGAAATAAAAACCATACGGTAATTCATATCAAAGATATGGAAGGAGTCGATGAGCAGAATGTTGCATCTTACCAGATTATTCCTGAAATAGAAATAAATGAAAAAGACCTGATGGTTTCAAAAATATATTCGAATGCTTTCTGGAAAACTGATCTGGAAAAAATAGTATCAGAAAACAAAACGGAACTACTAATACTTTCCGGATTTACTGCTGAAAACTGCGTTTTGGCTAGTTACAATGGTGCAAAAGAAAGAGGCTTTACAACGGTTATATTACAAAACGGAATCTTAGGTAATCATGAAAATGTAATAACTCAAACATACCGTGACAGAAACATTATTTCGTATCCAGTTATTGAAGCATTGACAAAATAATCATTTACTATAACTCAACACCATCATCGTCAGTCTTGAAATATTCAAAAGATTTTCTTTCTCATCGTAAATCTTAATTTCCCAAACCTGTGTTTTAGCACCAATATGGATGGGTTTTGCAATACCAGTTACAAAACCATCTCTTGCAGATTTCAAATGATTGGAATTGATGTCTAATCCAAGTGCATATTCTTTAGTAATATCTAAACATAAATTCGCCGCCATGCTTCCAAGTGATTCTGCCAGCACCACATGTGCACCGCCATGTAACAAACCCAAGGGTTGCCGTGTTCGGTTTTCTACCGGCATTTTTGCTTTCACAAAATCATCACCTAATTCTGTCATTTCAATTCCAAGATGTTCCACCAGCGTTCCTTTACTTTGCTGATTTAATGCATCAACGGTGATATCAGTTACTTTCCAGATTCGCATACTTATTTATTTTTCTCAAAGGCTCTTAAAAATTCGGTTCTGTCGGTGATTTGTACTTTGTAATCCGTTTCCATTTTCAAGCCTTCTTCCAAAGTCGTGTGAATACCTTCGTTATACAGATGTTTTAAGGCAGCAATGGTTTGCGCGGAATTCTGCAAAATATCATTTGCTAATTCCAATACGGTTTTATCCAACTCTTCCAATGGCACTGCACGATTGACTAAGCCAATTCTCTCCGCTTCTTTTCCTGATATGGGTTTACAGGTAAACGATAATTCTTTAGCTTTCATAATACCTACCAATCTTGGCAATCGTTGCGTCATTCCCCAAGTTGGCATGATGCCCCATTTGGCATGCGTGTCTCCTATTTTTGCATCTTCTGCAGCAACGATTAGATCAAAAAACATCATCAACTCAGTTGCGCCTGTGTAACAATGTCCGTGTACCTGCACGATAGCCGGCTGAGGCATCGTTCTGAGTATGCTGGCTATATCGTTTCCTTCCTGAATGATTTCGTATGAGGTAAACTGACCACCAACCAATGACTCATTCATGGCTTTCAAATCTACGCCTGCAGAGAATGCACGACCAGCTCCTTTCAAAATTAATACTTTGCAACTATTGTCTGCAGAAATATTCATTAGGGCATTTTTTAATTCTCTAATCATTAATGGTGTTAATGCATTTAAAGAAGCCGGACGATTCAAGGTGATAATGGTGATTGCACCTTGCTGTTCTATAATTATATCTTTATATTCCATGGTGTTAATTGTCTGAACTATGATTCTTATGATTTTTGTGATTTTATGATTTATATTTTTTGTTGGTAAGTCTTTTAAAATTTAAACTTGTTTCTCCAAAATTTATCAGTAAACCAATTTCAAGATTGTATGCTTCTAAATAATTTATTGCTTGTGCAAAATGAACTTCTTCTAGTTTTGTTATTGCTTTCAATTCTACAGAAATGGTATTCTCTACTAAAAAATCTACTCTACGAGTTCCAATTTGTTCTTCTCTATATATTTTCTGCATTTCAAATTCTCTATTAAAATTAAGATTTGCCAATCTCATTTCAATTTCTAACGCTCGTTGATATATCACTTCCTGAAATCCATTTCCCAATGTTTTATGAACAATCATAGCACATCCAATAATTTTAGATGTTAATTCTGAATGTTTATGTTTCTCATCAATCATATTAATCATTCAATCAAATAAATCATAGTTCAGACAATGATTTAACCTTCTGCATAAAAATCCTGTAATGCACCAAAATATTCACCATTCCAGCCATCTACAATATCCTCGTAATCTTCATCCGGTATATTGGAATGTCTTAATTCGACAGAAGTTCCTTGTTTATGTTCGTGCAACAAAATAGTGACAATAGATTTTTCCGGTTGCTCACCGAAATACCATTCCTGCACAATCTTTTTGTTCTCTTCAAACTCAATATTTTTACCGCATATATTTCCTTCCCATAAAGAAAACTCACTGCCCGGAACGGTCGACATTTCCGCATCGTCACCTGTCCATAATTTCATAATTACAGGATTTGTCAGAGCCAGATACAACATATCCGGTGCAGCATTTATGATGTAGTATTTTTTATAGTCTTTCATATTCAGTGTAAAGCTAAATAATATTAGATGCTCAAACAACTACAAATCCACTTTTGTATCACTTACTAATCTCGAGTTTATAGACTGCCCAATCGAGCAAATGCAGTACTTCAAATTTTTTAACTACAGGTTTTGACAGATCAAATTTATTACCGGTTACGCGATACATACCCAACACATCGTCATCGTCAAAAAACTGCGTAAAATTAGTGTTTCCATTTTTGAGATAATTCGCATATATATCATTCAGGTATAAACGGCAAACCGGTTCTATCCCTTTCGTTTGCTTTTGGGTATCCTGTTCCAGTAAAATAAAAGTCAGGGTATCGGCAGGTTGAATAAATTCCGTTTTAATTTTAAACTGTTTTGTTCGTTTCAGCGTATCAAACCTGAAAAATTGAGCACAAAGATTTTGTGGCAAACATGCGCCATTTTGTTTATAGATAAATAAGAAAACTTCATCGTCTCGGGTGGAACCCGGCAATCCGTCTTCGCTCAAATCAATGGCTTTCACTTTGACATTAAAAGTAATTGAATCGGCAACTATTGGTAGTAATGAAATGGAATCTGCTTTTATATCGAACGATTTACAAAGAACTAAAACAAACAGTAATAACAAGTGTTTTTTCATAATCGAGGTTTTTTAGTATAAACGCAAGCTGGTTATTTAAAATCTTAATAATTCAATTTGCGCCTGAAAAATATGCATTTTTAACTATTTTACAGCATAATCCATTAATATGGCAGAGAAACATTCAATTACTACACAAAAAACAGCAAGGGTTTTTACGTACGGACAACTGACAGAAAAAACAAAATTAGTTTGGATAGTAACGCACGGTTATGGTTTTTTGGCAGAATTTTTTATCAAAAAATTTGAAGAGCTGAATCCAGATGAAAATTTTGTAATTGTTCCTGAAGCCTTAAACCGATTTTACCTAAAAGATTTGAGTGGCAGAGTTGGAGCATCCTGGATGACAACAGAAGACAGAGAAAACGAGATAAATGACTACATTTTATACCTGGATAACGTTTACGAAACTTTAATTTCACAAACAAGCGCA
>JBIKPT010000157.1:0-6561 GCA_044357355.1 Chitinophagales bacterium | reverse complement strand
TGCGAATGCAGTGACACATGGTATAGGTTTTATAACATTTGCCACCCTCATTCCATTGCTGTTTGTGAAAGCCTCGCATTATGAAGTAAACTACAAACTGGTAGGTCTTATATTTTTTGCCATCGGCTTGGTCGCGGTTTATTTAAGTTCTACCATTTACCATGCGGTCATGCACGAAAAAGCGAAATATATCCTGCGCGTGGCCGACCATATCAGCATTTACTATTTAATTGCCGGTACTTACACGGCTTTATTAATGCAAACGATACCTTTTGAAAGAATACAATGGTTTCTGGTCATATTATGGAGTGTAGTGGCTATTGGCACCATAAAGAAAATTTTCCTTACCGGCAAATACGATACCTTGTCCACTGTTTTGTATGTGGTAATGGGCTGTATGGGCTTATTTGAAATCAATACCATCATGCAGTTTACACCGGATAAAGTGTTGCTTTTTATGCTGCTGGGTGGATTAGCTTATCTGTTTGGCGTTATCTTCTACGCGTGGAAACGATACACCTATCATCATGCGGTGTGGCATATGTTTGTACTCACCGGAAGTGTGATGCATTTCTTCGGTATCTGGTACGCAATTGAACACTAGCAAAATTGCATAACCACATAGAAACATAGATTTTACAAAAGCACTTCAAACTTTGCAATACTGCTCGCAACTTAAGTAAATCATAGCTGTAAGCTTTGCTTACTATGGATTTCCTTTCATAAAGTGTTTACCCTATTACTCAAAAAACTATGTTTCTATGTGGTTAAATTGTACTTTTGCCATATGCGCAAGAATGCGAATAAGGGTATTTTATTGTATGCAATAAGCGATTACGCAGCGGCGCTGTTGTCGTGGTTCTGCTTCTTCATGTTCCGTAAATCCTATATCGAGCATGTATCCATTTCTATTTCGGAAATCTTGCAAGATACCAAATTTGTGTACGGCCTGTTGTTGATTCCTGTTTGCTGGTTAGGTTATTATTTCTTTTCCAACACCTATTATAGCGTTTTAAAAAAATCGAGACTAGGTGAATTGTTCCGAACCGGTATTCAAGCTTTCATAGGCGGCATTATCTTGTTTTTTAGTTTAATGCTCAACGACATCATCAAAGGCTATCAGGATTATTATTTCTTGTTTTTCGGATTTTTAATATTGCATTTTTTCATTACGGCTTTTTTCAGAATTAGCGTATTGAGTTTCATTAAAACACAAATCGAAAACGGCAAGATATCAATTCCGACTTTACTGGTTGGTACTAAAGAAAACTGTGAGAAAATAGAACAAGAAATCAAAACCTCAAAAATAAAACTACCTTACACGGTTATTGACAGAGTGATAATGAATGAAAGTGATGCTGAAAATAGTTTTAAGAAAATTCAACCTGTTAACTTTGAAGATGTGATTCTGGCACTTGGAAATGTGTCGATACAAACCATCGAAAACCATATTATCTATTTTCTGAACAAAGGGAAAACCGTACAGATATTGCCGGACGAACTGGATATCCTTTCGGGAAAATTTAAGACGCAGAGTATTTTCGGTTCTCCTTTGATAGAGATACCTACCGACCTGATGACGCCCTGGGAAAAAATCACCAAGCGTATGGCGGATATATTGATTTCCATTTTGGGCCTTTTACTGCTTTCGCCGTTTTTACTGGTAATTGCACTAAAAGTGAAACACTCATCCAAAGGCAGTATATTTTTCCTGCAGGACAGAGTTGGACTGAACGGCAACTTATTTTCCATCATCAAATTTCGTTCTATGATTGAAAATGCAGAGAACGGAACGCCAAGACTTTCTTCGGAAAATGACGAACGCATCACGCCGTTTGGTAAAACCATGCGTAAGTACCGCATTGATGAATTGCCGCAATTGTGGAACGTGCTGAAAGGCGACATGAGCCTGGTGGGACCACGACCGGAACGCAAATTCTTCATCGACCAGATTATACAAACCGCACCACAGTACCAGTTACTGCAGCGTGTAAAACCCGGTATTACTTCGCTGGGTATGGTGAAGTTTGGCTATGCTTCCACAGTGGAAGAAATGCACCAGCGCATGCGCTACGATTTACTCTACATCGAAAACATCTCCTTTCTGATGGATGTAAAAATCCTGATTTACACTGCTATGATTTTATGGAAAGGGAAAGGGAAATGAAAATTTGAGAATTGTGAGTAGAGAAATATGAAATAATTTTTTTTATTTTTATTTAATTAATCTTGCACTTGGCAATTGTTATCATCTGCCAACTTTTCAATATATCTTTACGATACTGAAAAATAAACATCATGCATAAAAAAGAACTCTGGCTGAACATTGCAAATTATCATTTTGACCATCTTGCGCCGGTGCATTTATGGGATATCATCGTATCAAAATTTGGCGGACAAAATCCGTTTACGAATGCATTCGCCGATAAGCTTACCCGTAAAATGAACTGGAATAGAGATTTTGCCCTAAAGGCCATCTGGGAATATAAAAAATTTGTATACCTAGGTGTCATCAGCGATTTTACTATCACACCTTCTAAAGTAATCGATCAGGTGTGGCACGAACATATCCTGTTCAGTGCAGGTTACCGAAAATTCTGTGAAGATATCATACAGTTTGACTTCTCACACAATCCTGAACTGATACCTGTCATCAAACAGACAGATATATTTCAAATTCAATATTTCAAAACCATAGAATTGTATGAAAAGGAGTTTGGCGCAAAACCACCAGCCGATATCTGGGATACCACCAAATTTGCTACGGTTAAGAAAAAGTACTCTACTTCTGATACGGTTTTTGTTGTTGGTGGAAATGACGGTTCTTTAATTTCTTTGTTTCCTTCGGCTGACAGTAGCGCTTTCGAATTTGGCGGAGGCGAATTCGGCGGTGGCGGTGCGGACGGTGGATGGGATGACGGCAGCGATGCGGTTTCAGACGGTGACGGTTCCGGCGGTGATTCCGCTGGAGATGGCGGTTCTTCCTGCAGCTCTAGTTGCGGCAGTAGTTGCGGCGGTGATTAAACCGGCTACATCGTGACACGAATTCAATAAATTAATAAACCTCTATCGGAAAAATAATCAGACTAGATTCTTTAATACATGACAATATTTTTTTGCATACTAATCATATTTGGTTTAGCAATATTCTTCCAAAAGAAACAAGAGCAGAAATTAATACAGACTGTTACCAAGCTTCACAGAGGTACTGATTCAGAGAGAAATATGGTACTAAAGCTCTTAAAATCAAAAGTGCCGGCTGACGTAATCTTTCATGACCTTTATTTAGAAAACTATAAAGATAATTATACTCAAATTGATTTAGTTCTTGTAACAAAAGTCGGAATTATTGTAATTGAAGTTAAAGAATATAGCGGATGGATTTTTGGAACAGGAAATAAACCAAAGTGGACCCAAGTTTTAGCTTACGGTAAAAATAAATACAATTTTTATAATCCTATATTCCAAAACAAAAAGCATATTGCAGATCTGAAAAAACAACATAAACAATTAGACAACATACCATTTTATTCTATCGTAGTATTTTATGGAAATTGTGTATTTAAAGATATTAACCTTATACCTGATGGAACATTTATCGTTAAATCGGGAATAGTTCTCGATGTAATAAAAAAAATATTACAAGAAAATAATCTAATAAAATACACTAATGAAAATGAAGTGAAAGAAATATTAACTAATGCAGTTAAAAATGGAGATAACAAAAATATTACAATGCGGCATATCGAAAATATAAAAAGCATGTTAGGTGAATAAAGCAATAACGAATAGATTTATAAAACCTACGTCAAACCAACAAACCACCATCCATAAAACATCCAAACAAGATTCCTTGCTGTACTCGGAATGACAGCGACGCGGAAAATCCTATTCATCATAACAATTGTAAAATCAAAATTCAGAAAAAAGTCTGTAATATTTAAATGTGCGGACAGACTTATCTTTCAATGTCTTTCCTTATTTTCATTTATCTAAAACATCAGTTATGAAGAAAGTCTTGATTTTAGGCGGTACACAGTTTATTGGTCGCAGTGTGGTGGAACGCCTGCTGGAACTCCAACAGTACGACGTCACCTTATTCAACAGGCAACGCACACAGGCAGACTTGTTTCCTGGCTGTCACAAAATAAAAGGCGACAGATATAAGGATGATATCCTGCAGCTAACGAATCAATACTGGGATTTCGTCATTGATGTATCCTGTTATTATCCGGCAAAACTCGATGAATTTTTAGATCAAATGGAAGGCATGATAGGTCGATATATTTTCATTTCCACAGTTTCTGTCTATCAACTGGATGAGGCGAGTCAGGATCAGCTGATTACCGAAAACTACACGGCAATCTTAGATTGTACGGAAGCTCAGAAAACAGACACAACGGTATCCAGTTACGGCGAACGCAAAGCCGAGTGTGAACGGGTGCTCTTAAAGTATACCTGGCTGGATAAGATTATCCTGCGGCCTTGTATCGTATATGGCAAATACGACCACACCGACCGTTTTTATTACTGGCTATGGAAAATCCGCCAGCAGCAACGCTTTGTAATTCCGAAATGCGAACACGAAAAAATCACACTGACGTATATCAGCGACCTGGTCAATATCGTGGTTCGTTCGATGGACATAAAGAAACACAGCATCTTCTACAATACGTCCACGCACGTGCCATACTCACTGAAAGAAATTCTGTTAAAGATGGATGCAAATATGCAGGCTGTAGAAATAGAAGTGCCAACACTGCTGGAAAAGGGCATTACACCGGGCATGTCCGCACCATTATGGTTTAACCTGTCATTGAAAGTGAGTAATGAAAAACTGAAACAGGATTTTAATATGGAATTTATTCCGTTTGAACAAAGCATAAAAGAGACAAAAGCATATTATCAGCAATTACAATGGCCAGAACCTAAGGCTGGTTTTAATCCGGCAATCGAACAGGAATTATTACAGGAATCTATAAATTAAATCATTTTGTTGTTGGACACCTTAAATAAAATGTCGCATTTTTGATTACAAATAGACGGCAATTAGCCTATATGGAAATATTAAAATTTATGCTTAAATTAGTTTACTTAAAATCATACCTATGAAAAAACTAAGTTTAATTATTCTACTCTTTATCGGATTTTCCGGCGGCATCATTGCACAAAAAGTATTTTCCGTTGACTACTCCAGTCAGGCAAATATAAAAGTGTTTGTCGTAAAATATGAAAGCCAATGCGACCTGAAAGTTTATAAAGTTAAATACGAAAGTCAGGCAGGTGATAATAACGGCAAATGGTTTTTTACCGATTATGCAAGTCAGGCAAAAAAGAAAATTTATTTTGTAGATTATGAAAGTCAGGCAGATTTAAAAATCTATTTTGTTGACTATGAAAGTCAGGCAGGCTGGAAAAATTCTTCTAAGAAAAGTTTATTGTATTAAGATTATGCCGAAATAATCGTTGCATTAATACAATAACAATCTACATCCATCACAACACGGATTTATCTCGACTTTGTTGGTTTCCAACCAACCCATCATTCGTAAAATACTCAAACAAGATTCCTCGCTGCTTCCGAAGTTTCGGAACGGAATGACAGCGACGCGGAAAATCCCGTTAATCCATTCATTTAATAAATCCTGATTCAGACAACATCCTAATAACAATCCACATCCACCACTACTTTAATTTGCTTAAACGACTGAAACTGGTACAGTCCGTTGATGGCTTGCTGTATGTCGTATTTGATTCGGTGGAGTTCTTTATAGCTTATCGGAATTTTCACCAGAATATCGCGCAGGTAATAATTGTTGATTTTCTGAATGATGGGCGCATTCGGTCCGATTATCCAGCCCTGATATTTGGTATGTAAATAATCCGCTACCTTATTTGCCGCTTCTATAGTTGTCTTAATATCTTTATGTTTCACCGTCAGCTGTATCAGCCTGGAATACGGCGGATAATGGAACTGCTTCCGCTCCTGCAGCTGCGCCTGATAGAAATCTTCGTAACTGCTTTCCAGGATATAGTTCGCCATCACGTGGTGCACATTGCCGATTTGTATCATCACCTTGCCGCGCTTTTCTCTGCGTCCTGCTCTGCCGCTCACCTGCAACAGCAACTGATAGGCGCGTTCCATCGCACGGAAATCCGGATAGAATAATAAAGCATCGGCATTCAGCACACCAACTAAACTCACGTTTGTAAAATCCAACCCTTTCGTTACCATCTGCGTGCCAACTAAAATATCAAACTCGCCTTCTTCAAAGGCTTCAATAATTTTGTTGTGTCCATGTTTACTGCGCACAGTATCGTAATCCATGCGTCCTATTTTTGCCGCCGGAAATATGGTCTTCAAATCTTCTTCAATGCGTTCCGTTCCCAATCCTTTCTGCTGCAATTCATGCGAACCGCAGGCACCGCAAGCCTGCATCACCGCCTGTGTGTAGCCGCAATAATGGCAACGCAAATCATTGGTGAATTTGTGATAGGTCAGGCTCACGTCACAATTCTTACATTGCGGAATCCAGTTGCAGTTGCCACAGGCAATATAGG
>JBIKPT010000029.1:0-22634 GCA_044357355.1 Chitinophagales bacterium | reverse complement strand
TACGGAACCCAGGAACGGATTCATACCTGATAAATACATATGGTGAGCCCATACTATAAATCCAAGTACTGTAATACCAAGAATAGAGAAAATCATTGCTTTGTAACCAAAAATTGGTTTACGTGAGTGAACTGCTAATATTTCAGACACCATACCCATTGCCGGTAATATGATGATATATACTTCAGGGTGGCCTAAGAACCAGAATAAATGCTGGAATAAGATTGGAGAACCACCTGCGTAAGGAAGTGCTTTACCACCAATAACAATATTCGACAAGTAAAAACTTGTACCTAAACCTCTGTCAAAGATCAGTAAGACAACACAAGAAACCAATACAGGGAAAGATAATACACCAATAATTGCGGTAAAGAATAATGCCCAAACGGTTAAAGGCAATCTGAACATAGTCATACCTTTAGTACGCATGTTCAAGACTGTTGAAATATAATTCAAACCACCTAATAATGTAGAAACAACAAATAATACCATTGCAATTAACCAGAAAGTCATACCATTACCTGAACCTGGTGAGGTTTGTGGCAAGGCACTTAATGGCGGATAAATTGTCCAGCCTGCAGAAGCAGCACCAGTTGGTAAAAATAAAGATGCAAACATTACTATTCCAGCAAGACAAAAGAACCAAAATGACAAAGCATTCATTAATGGTGAAGCCATATCTCTGGCACCAATTTGCAATGGAATTAATACATTGGCAAATGTTCCGCTCAAGCTCGCTGTTAACACGAAAAATACCATGATAGTACCATGCATAGTAATCAATGAGTAGTAAGCTTCCGGATTTAGTTTACCATCTGTAAACCAAGAAGAAAAAATTCTTTCTAAAATTGGGAAAGTCTCATCCGGCCAGCCTAACTGCACACGAAATAAAACAGACATACCGCCACCAATGATGGCCCACAGCATACCTAACGTCAAAAACTGTTTACCAATGGTTTTATGGTCTAAGCTGAAAATGTATTTAGATATAAATGTTTCCGTGTGATGATGTCCACCTTCATGTCCGTGAATGTGAACGTGTTCATCTACATGCGGTTCTGTAACTGTTGTCGTTTGCATATATTTGGGTTTGACTTTTTAAATTAATTTATTTTGCTATTTTATCTTTATCAGCCATTGCAACCACTTTTGCTGAATCATTTGCACTTACTTCCGATGGTTTAACTACAGTGTAATAATAAGATTTCTGTTCACTAAACCATTTGTCATATTCTTCCTGTGATACTACTCTAACTGTTTTTTTCATATTGTAGTGACCTGAACCACACAATTTATTACACGCTACAACATATTCAAAATTTGGATTTTTAGTTTCTCGTTTCATTTCTTCAGTTGTTACCGTTGGTCTGAACCACAAGTGTGTAGGAACACCGGGAACTGCAGACATCATTAATCTGAAATGAGGCAACCAAAAATTATGTATAACGTCCAATGCACCAATATTAAATGAAACGGGTTTATTTACCGGAAGCACAATTTCTTCAGCCATGATATCATCGTGACTCGTTGCATCGTTCCAGTTTATACCTAATTCATTGTCCGGATTCACTAATGAGAAATCTCTTTTTCCTAATGAACGGTCTACACCAGCATAACGTACAACCCAGGCATATTGTTTTCCTGTAACTTCAATTAATATAGCTTCTTTAGGTGCGGGTGAAAATATTTTAAACCATTTTTGAATTCCGAATCCGATTAAAAACGTTAAAACAATTGCAGGAACTACTGTCCAGGCAACTTCCAGTTTATTATTATCTGCAAAGAAATAAGCTTTTCTGTCTTTTCTGTAGTGATATTTGTAGACAAACCAGAATAATAAAAATTGTGTAATAACAAACACAACACCCGTTAAAAGCAATGTTACATTTAATAAGTCGTTAATCCACACACCTTGCTCTGAAGCCGGTTTGGGTAATAAAGTCGGCGCGTAAACATAACAAGTAACTAATGAGTAAATAAGTACAGCAAAACCGATTGCAGATGTAAACAATGCACCGTTACCAAATGATTCTCCTTGTTCGTCACCTGAACGTAAAGATTTGATTAAATCGGATGCCTTGCTTATTTGTACAATTACGATGTACAATAACACTAACGTTAATAAGCCTAATATAATTGCCATGTCTGACTATGTTTTAAATATGATGATGATAACTTTCATTTACGTATGGATGTGTGGTAGACGCTAAGTCTTTTATTTTTGATAACATCGCTAAAGTGATGTAAACAAAAACACTTCCAACCATCAGGAACAATCCAAAGCTGATTAAACCGAAACCGCCTTTTGGTAATAATGCCGGACAATTCATTAAATAGAATGCTGCAAACTGACCTAAAATAATAATGATAGCTGCTACTACAGTAACATTAACACTTCTCTTGGATTCTCTTTTCATTAAGATAAAGAATGGCAACACGAAATTGAAAATAAATGCTCCGTGAAATAAAATACCGTAATTATCTATGTTTCTTCTTAAGCGGAAATACTCTGTTTCTTCAGGTATATTTGCATACCAAATCAACATGTACTGAGCAAACCAGGTATAGCACCAGAATACACTAATGGCAAACATTAATTTAGCAACGTCATGTTTATGATTATCATTTACATTTGGCAAGTATCCTTTTGATTTTAAGAAATGTATGAATAAAATAACAATTGACAACATGGTTACTGCAGCACTCGCCATTGTGTTCCACGTAAACATGGTACTGTACCAATGCGGCTGTATAGACATTGACCACAACCAGGTAGCAAATGTATTAATCACGAAAGAGATCATTACGATTGTAATTGCAGCTATAACACGACTGGTTGAAAATAGTTTTCTTGTTGGATTACTATCCATATCTGTCAATGTTTTCCACCATTTATATGTCAGAGCTAAACAAGAACCTGCGATGATAACAAAGAATGTCCAGAACGTTGTCATATTAAGGAAATCGTGTTTAGTATTCAGCACTTCATCAAATCTTGGATCATTTTTGTCATACAAATATTCATGTGTCCAATGGAAAATATCATGATTAAAGAAAATAAACATTACCAGTAAACAAACGAGAAATACACCAATGGTGGAAGCCATTGCCAATGGTATTTTCTGTATTTGAATTTGCCAGCCACCCCATGCTATATTTGTAGCAGCCAGGAAAAACAATGCCGCTAAAGCAATATAAAATGCGAAATAGAAAATATTATAAATATTAGCTACAATTGTCATTTTTAAGGTAGGAGCAGCATGACCGTGTCCTTCTGTTGCAGCTTCATGAACAGGTGCTTTTGCTTCTGCTACCGTTTCGTGAGTTGCATGGCTATTTGTTGCGTGATTATCGTGGCTTTCTTTGTTACCAAAGAACAATACACCAAGTATAAGGAAAACTACTCCGATGCCGAATGCAATAAAGATATTTTTCTTGGTGCCCGAATCAAAAACGTATGTATTCATCGCGAGAATCTGTTTAATTTATTATTTTGATTTAGTTGAATCTGCAGGTGTTGTCGCATCAGCAGACGGTTTAGCTGTTCCTTGTAATGTTTTCACATAACTTAATACCAACCAGCGCTCTCTGTGGTCTAACTGAGATGCGTATGAACCCATTAGATTTTTTCCGTACATTAATGTGTGGTATCTTTTTCCATCAGCCAAAGACAATAATGGTTCCATCAGGTAAGACGGTGGAGGCGGAAACTTATTTATCTGAACAAGGTGTCCCTGTCCGTCACCTTTATCACCATGACAAATAGCACAATTTACCGTATACAAATATTTACCCTGACCATCGACTTCCTCTTTTGTAAATACAAATGGATTTGTTATCAGAGATGCTGATTTTTCATAATCAGAATCAGATAATGGATATAAAAACTTTCCTCTGGCTACGCTACCTTCTGGTGCCATCTGGTTTGTCTTTCCGTCTTTGAAAACAGAACTTTCAGAACCGGCATCCGGTGCTACGTGTTCTGTCATATCAGCCATGTACTGTCTTCCCGGCTTTTTAGCACTGCGAATACAAGACGTAAAACCAAGCACTAAAATGATTAATATGATTTGATATTGTTTCAACATGATGTTATACTTCTTTTTGATAAACTTCAATAGCACCTTCTTTTTTCAATAATTCAGATACTGCGTTGATATAGTTAGCATCTTTTGAATTATCCAGTTCAAATGTTAATGCAAACAAATGATCGGTTGTTCTTTCGTCAATAATTTTAGGTTTTTTACCCGGCCATAATTTACACAGATAATAAAATGAAACCGTCATACCGATAGCAGAAAACAATACAGTATGTTCAAATGTAATCGGAACATAGGCTAACAATCCGAAATTGGGTTTACCACCGAAATCTGTAGGATAGTTAAATTTATTGATAAATGTTATCATACTTAATGCTACCGTTAATCCGGTTGCACCAAAAAAGAAACCAGCTGTATGAATACGTGTTGGTTCTAAGCCCATGGCATGTTCCAGTCCATGCACCGGAAACGGTGTAAACGCGTCTGTGATTTCATAACCGGCTTTTCGAACGTCTTTAACGGCATGTAAGAGTACATCGTCATCGTCGAACATTCCTACTAAATATTTTTTTGTATCGCTCATATTTTTTAGTATTAAGTAGTAAGTAATAAGTAATAAGACTTTATTTACTCTATACTATAAATTTTAAATTTTAATCCCAGGTTCCATCCGCCACAGAAGTGCTTTTATAAACTTCCATGTCTTTTACTTCGTCTAATTGTTTTTGTCTGTATTGGTTTCCGGAAACTTTCAGAATAGATTTTACCTCAGCAATTGCAATTACCGGGAAGAATCTGCAGAACATCAAGAATAATGTCATAAATAAACCAATTGTTCCGACGAAAATACCGACTTCAACCCAGGTAGGAGAATAATATAACCAGCTGGATGGAAGATAATCTCTATGTAAGGAAATAACGATAATCACAAAACGCTCAAACCACATTCCAATATTGATTAAGATAGACATTGCGAATGTTACCCATAGATTTCTTCTTAAGCTTCTGAACCAGAATACCTGCGGTGAAACAAGGTTACAGAACATCATTGCCCAGTATGCCCACCAGTAAGGTCCGAAAGCTCTGTTTGCAAATGCGTAACTTTCGTAAATATTACCTGAATACCAAGCTGTAAAAAGCTCTGTCAAATAAGCTATACCAACCATTGTACCGGTTAAAAGCATTACTTTATTCATTGATTCAATATGAGCCAATGTAATATAATCCTGTAAATTCATTACATGACGTGCAATAAGCATCAATGTTAATACCATTGCAAAACCGGAAAATATGGCACCGGCAACAAAGTACGGAGGCATGATGGTTGTATGCCAACCCGGAACAATTGAAGTTGCGAAGTCAAAAGATACAATTGTGTGAACGGATAATACTAAAGGCGTTGATAAACCTGCTAAGATTAAAGATAATGATTCCCAGCGTTCCCAATGTTTAGCACTTCCTACCCAACCAAAGCTTAAGAAATTATAGAATTTCCATCTGCCAGGTGTTTTAGCCTGATCCCGGATAGTACCGAAGTCCGGAACTAAACCAGTATACCAGAATAACAAAGAAACGGTGAAATAAGTAGAGATAGCAAATACGTCCCATAATAATGGAGATGTGAAGTTAACCCATAATGGACCTCTTGTATTAGGATAAGGGAAAATAAAGAATGCATCCCAAACACGACCCATGTGAAATATAGGGAATTGACCAGCGCAGACAACGGCAAAAATCGTCATTGCTTCTGCTGCTCGGTTTACACCGGTACGCCATTTCTGACGGAATAATAATAAGATTGCTGAAATTAAGGTACCTGCGTGACCGATACCAATCCACCAAACAAAGTTGGTAATATCCCATGCCCAACCAACTGTCTTGTTAGCGCCCCATGTACCGATACCGAAACAAACTTCCCATGTAATACAAAAAACAAATAGTCCGGCTACTGCTGCAGACACCAAGGTCCAGAACAACCATTTAGGCTGTACCTTTCCCGTTGTTGGTCCAACGATATCGTTTGTAATTTGTTTATACGTTTTATTACCGAATATTAACGGTTCGCGTAGTGGTGATTCAAAATGACTTGCCATTATATCTTACTTTACGACTTTTATTAATTATTAAACTCCCGGTTTGTCAATGAAAAATTCTGCCGGTTCTTCGTCTTTATTTCTAACTTTTACCTGATAGCCTACTGCTGAAAGGAAGTGTTGTTCTTCTAACACAAAATAATTTCTTCCGTTTGTATCAAATGTTTTTGCAACTACACTTTCTTTATTGTTCTGATCTCCAAAAGTTATGGCGTTGGTAGGACAAGCTGTCTGACAAGCAGATTTGATTTCCCCATCTTTCAACGGACGACCTTCTTTTTTTGCTGTCAATTTTCCTTCCTGAATACGTTGAACACAGAAAGAGCATTTTTCAATTACACCGCGTGAGCGCGTTACAACATCAGGATTTAATACCATTCTGGTTAAATCTTCAAACATATATGCCTGTGATTCTGTATCTGTAAAAGAACGCTTACCATCGTTGAATTTACCGAAGCTGTCAACACCCTGATAATCCAACCAGTTAAAACGACGAACTTTATACGGACAGTTGTTAGCACAATATCTGGTACCAATACATCTGTTATAAGCCATTTGGTTTAAACCTTCAGAACTGTGGTTCGTTGCATTTACAGGACATACGTTTTCGCAAGGTGCATTGTTACAATGCTGACACATCATTGGTTGAAAAGACACATCCGGGTTGTCCGGGTTTCCATTATAATAACGGTCAATACGTAACCAATGCATTTCCTGTGAACGATATACCTGACGTCTACCAACAACCGGTACGTTATTTTCAATACTACAAGAAACCACACATGAACCACAACCGATACATGCATTCAAATCAACAACCATACCCCAGTGATGACCTTGTTTATAGTCATTTGGTTTATAGCCGTCATATAATGAGTGACTAAAGTGTTCTTTTATGTGTTCTCTGTCTTCATTACCTGCATGCTCATTTTTTTTGTAAGCAGCTAATGTTGTTTCTTTAACGATGGCACCTCTGTATTTTTTCTCACGCATTGGAAGACTGTTATCTTCCATAAGCGTATGATATGTCTGGTTTAATCCAAGTTCATACGATTTACCTGTCAATTCTATTGTTGCGCCATCTAAAGAATAAGAAGCAACACCATTTGCAGATTTTATAAAAGGATATACATTCTTACCTACCATATCACCGGCTTTACCGGCTTTTTCACGACCGTAACCTAATGCGATGGCTAATGTATTTGCAGCCTGACCGAACTGAACTACCACTGGTAACTCAATGGATTTGCCATTGATGGTTACTTTTGCAATAGGTACATTTTTTTCTGATGGCTGCGGATCAATTCCTTTCGCTTTTGCGTAAGAATATGGAATACATACGTAGTTGTCCCAGGTCACTTTAGCTACCGGATCCGGCATTTCCTGCAAAAATGGATTATTTGCATAACTTCCGTCACCCAAACCTACTTTTTCGTAGAAGTAAACTTCCATTCCTTTGGGCGCTGCTGTTTCAGTTTTTACGGCAGCCACAGATGCACCTACATTTGCACTTGCACCGCTACCTGAAGCAATTGTTCCGAAGTAACCTGTCTGAATTGCTGTTTGATAATTTCCACCTGTAAGTGCAGATACTTCATTTTGAACTACCTCTGCAATCGGTGTTTTATCTCCAGCCCAGTTCATTAAAGATTCCTGAGCCTGACGTGTATCAAATAAGTTAGAAATTGTAGGCTGAACAAAACCATAGAAACCAGATTTTGGAGCTATGATATCCCATGATTCCAAATAATGTGAATCCGGACAAACATACTGACAATATTGTGCTGACTCATCCGGTCTGTCTGCCGTTGAAACTGATAATTCTGCTTTTTTGATAGCTTCTTTGAAAATATCAGCATAAGGAGTATTATATACAGGATTTGCTCCAACTAAAATAACAGCTTTGTATCCACCGGATTTTAAATCAGTTGCTAATGTTGCTAAAGCTTCATCATTACCTGATTTTAAATTATAAGTGTTAGATGTATCAATAACGCCACCGTAGTTTCCTAAAGTTCCGTTAATAGCATTTACCAATAATTGAATATCTACATCATTTGTACCAGATACAACGAGTGATTTACCTTTTGCAGCTGTTAATTCTTTCGCTACTTTAGCTACACCTTCATTTGCATCTTTACCGGAAAGATTTTTAACACCACTAACTGAACCACCAACTGCTGCCAGTAAATTAATTAATGCCTGTTTTTCTTCAGAAGGATTGATTGGGTATCTGTAGTCAGCACTTGCACCTGTAATAGTCATCGTTGACTGAAACTGGTGGTGGCGAGACATTTTTGGATTTTCTTTAGTAGGTACTCTGTTAGCGATATATTTCTTAGTGTTTTCTACTGAAGAAATACCTGTACCTAAGAAATCTGCATTAAAACCAACGATCACTTCTGCTTTATCGTAATTAATAGTTGGAATCACGGAAGCACCGATACTTGTTTGATTTGCTTTTCTGATAGCGTAGCTGGAAATTGCATCGTAGCTAACTACAGTAGTTGAAGGATATTTAGAAGTAAACTTCTCAATTGCTTTTTTAGTCACTAAAGAAGCAACCGTGCCAGTTACCAATGCGATTTTACCACCAGCTTTTGAAATGGTGTCTAATTTCTGAGTGATCTCAGCATCCACCGTTTTCCAATCCGCTTTTTTGTTTTTAATCGTTGGTGTTGCCAATCGAGTGATATCATACAAACTCAATACCGAAGCCTGAGCTCTTGCATTGGTACCACCTAATGTGAACGGTGATTCAGTATTTCCTTCAATTTTGATAGGACGACCTTCTCTTGTTTTAACCAGGATATTGATAAAATCATTTCCATCGTAAAATGTGGATGCGAAATAATCTGCAACACCTGGTACTAATTCAGGAACTGCTTTTCGTGTATCAATGGTGTATGGAATAGCTTTGTGTGTAGGTATTTTACAAGCTGATGATAAAGCTGCTACAGATACACTGAAGCCCATTGCTTTAAGGAAATCACGACGATTAGTACCGCCGTTATTTTCTGCATCGTTTGCATCTACTTCAAAATTAAATTCCTTTGAAGCCTGTTCTTTGTATTGAGGAGTTTCGTTTAACTCATCCAAGCTCGTCCAATATTTTTTGTTACTCATTTATATTTAGGTTAATTGAGTTCTAGAATATTAATAATGACATTTTTGACATTCAGTACCGCCAATATCTTCAACCGTTACTTTTGCTTTCGTACCTTTTTTCAATTCTTCCTGATATTTCTGGAATACTGAATAGTAGTTATTTTCTGCAAATTTCACTTCTGTTTGTCTGTGGCAATTGATACACCAGCCCATTGATAATGGTGCAAACTGTTTCATCACTTCGTATTCTTCTACTTTTCCGTGGCAGGTCTGACATTTGATGCCACCTACTTTTACGTGTTGAGAGTGATTAAAATAAACATGATCCGGTAAGTTGTGAATTTTCACCCACTCAATATTTTTCGGTGCTTCCGTAAATTTCTGTTTCTCAACATCCCACCCGGCATAGTCGTAGATTTTTGCAATCTCGTCTTTACCGTATTTTGGACCTTGCTGAACATATTTATGACAGTTCATACAAACCTGAGTACCTGGTATACTTGCATGTTTACTCTTTTCTACTGTTGAGTGGCAATACTGACATTCAATTTTATTCTGACCAACGTGCAAGGCATGTGAGAATTTAATTGGCTGATCCGGAGCATAACCCTGAGAGCGTCCTAAATCTATGGCTCCATTAAAAATATTTACTACTAAGAGGATAGAACCAATCAGCATCAGTACTTTAAATGTTTTCTTGTTGAAGATTTTTTTATCTAATGAAACATCTTCTACTGTTTCGCCGGCTTTTTCTCTTACAGCTTTATCTAATTTGGATGTTACTGACCATAGTAAGATAGATAAAACCGCTAAAAATCCAACTAATGCCCAAACATACCAGTTAGAAGCGCCTTTGTTTGCCACTCCTGAACCAGCAGCTGCGTCTCCTGCAGGTGCTGCTGCAGCTGGTTCCGCAACCGCAGGATTCTTAATGTATATTAAGATGTCCATAACCTGTGAAGCTGAAAGCTGTGGAAATGCAGACATCACGGATTTATTGTATTCGTTGAAAATCTTATTAGAATAGGCGTCACCGCTTGCAATTAGCTTTGATGAGTTTTGCACCCAGGCTACTATCTTTTCTTCGCTTTCCCATCTGTCCCAGACACCTGCTAAGGCCGGACCAACAACTTTCCTGTCGATAGCATGACAAGCTGTACAATTGGCTTTGTATAAAGCCATACCTGCTTTAGCTCTTTCCACTCCTGCTGCATCAGCAGCTGCAACATCCGGTACTGCAACAGCTGCAAATGAGGTTGAGTACAATGATAGGAATAGGGAAATTACTATTAAAGTGAGGATTTTTCTGATTGGTTTACAAGAATACATTATGCGTCTAATTTTTCTCGGATGCAAATATAGTATTCAACGAGTAAATCGCATAAGATGTTGATAATTCATCTATTTAGATTAAGTTTAAATAAATCGCATTATACTGATTATCAATGTGTAATTTGAAGATACTTATTCATTAGAAAAAGAATTTAATGTACACTTAACATTTCTTTACATATTCTGGAAATATTGTGGAACTTTTGAAAAGTTTTTAGAGTTTGCGATGAATTTTTAAGTATTTTGGTATGGTTTTTATACACATAGCTGAATACAGCTTACAAGAAAAACTATTTATGAAATATTTCAATCAATTATTCTGTTTTATACTCGTTCTTTCGTTATTCTCCTGTCAAAGTATGAAGAAAAGCTTTGAAAGTCGCGATTACGATAGTGTAATATCTCAGTTTTTAAAAGAGAATAAATTTGACGATGAAGAGCTTTCAATGTTTGAACAATCTTTTAAAGCTGCATTGGAGCGCGACAAAGAAAAAATTGCCACATTAAAATCGCTGAATAATGGTGATCGATGGGAAGAAATTTTTGATTTGTATACTAAGATAAATACAAGACAGAATAATGTACTTCGTGTGTTGCCATTGCATTATACAAATGGTGATGAAGCCATCATTGAAACGTTTAATTTCAGTAATGTTTTAGAAGAATCTAAGCAAAATGCTGCTCAATACTATTATGATCAAGGCTTAAAACTATTGAACTCAGGTGTCAAAAGTTCAATCCGTCAGTCGCTGGATTATTTTTCTGCTTCCAGAAAATTTTATATCAACTACAAAGATGTGAATGAATTGATGGAGCAGGCACTGGCAAAAGGAAAAAATTATGTGTTGCTGTTGGTGGAAAAAAATCCGATGCTGATGGTGCCGCCTTCTTTTGAGCTAAGCATTTTGGATAATGTAAAACTGACGCAAAAAGACCAATGGGTAAATGTTGATTACAGAAGAAAAGAGAATGTTGTTTATGATTATGTAGTTAAGCTGAATTTGTATGACATACAGGTTTCTCCGAATGCACTTAGAGAAATCAATACCATAGAAGAAAAAACTATTGAAGATGGCTGGCAATATGTGTTGGATGCAAACGGCAATGTAAAAAAAGACTCGCTTGGAAATGATATAAAAATGCCGAAATACAGCAAGATTAGTTGTCAGGTAAGAGAAACACGCATGAATAAAACGGCGCAGGTTTTTGGAGATGCCACTATTTATGATGCGCAAACCAAAGATTTTATAAAAAATCAGAAGTGTACCGGTAATGCGGCATTTGATTATTCTTATTTCCAGATAAATGGAAACAGAGATGCGCTGAGTGATGATACCTTCAGAAAACTGGGAAATCCACCGATGTTGTTTCCTAATTCGTATGATATGGTAGAACGCTCTAAGGAAGAGCTGATTCGCTGCTATCAGAGTTTTGTGCTGGCAAATTACAATGCGTTTGCTTATGCCAAATAGTAAAGAGTAGTTACTAACGTGAATTTATAGAAACCGATGAACATCCTGATAAAATATTTTCCCGATTTATCTGCAGAACAAATTAAACAGTTTGATCAATTATTACCATTATACACAACATGGAATGAGAAGATAAATGTGATTTCCCGTAAAGACCTTGATAACTTTTATGAACGACATGTTTTGCATTCTTTATCTATTGCAAATATTATTTCCTTTCAACCAGGTGAGAAGGTTTTAGATATTGGCACCGGCGGTGGATTTCCAGGCATTCCGCTGGCTATATTATTTCCACAAACACAGTTTATCTTATCAGATTCCATTGCAAAGAAAATAACTGTTGTGAATGAAGTGAAAACCGCATTGCAACTGACGAATGTAGTAACAATTGCAGAACGCGCTGAAAACATTAAGCAGGAAGTAGATTATGTAGTTACACGTGCTGTTGCTAAAATGAGTGATTTAATTTTCTGGAGCAAGAACAAATATCCAAAAAAAATTATCGCTTTAAAAGGCGGCGACTTGAAAGAAGAACTGGAACCAATTAAAAAAAATATCCGAATTGTAGAATTAAAAGATTTTTTTGAGGTAGAATTTTTTGAAACAAAAAAGATAGTGATTTGCAGTTAAACAATTTATTCTTTCACTGCTTTTGCTTCTTCCATCATGCGTTGCTTAGCTTCTTCTATTGTTGTAATAGTAGCAAAATTTCCATTACCTGCTGACGTTAATTTTTTCAATTTTATTTTTACGTATTCCGTATTTTTTCCAAAGCAGAAAATAGAAAGTGAAATATTTTTATCTAATCCTGATTCAATCAATTGCTGCATTTTTTTATAATCACTTTCACCGGAAGTGAATACACCATCACTTGCGAGTACAATCCTATTATTACCTTTTTGTACAAAATTTTCCGAAGCAGCTTTATAGGCAACTTCCAAGGCAGCTCCACCTTGCGAGGTACTGCCAAACGTGAGCTCCTCAATGATTTTATAAATGGAATTTTTATTAGCTGCCGCAGTGGATGGCAACACTTCTTTTACATACTTTGAAAAGGTCAGAATGGCAACGCGGTCAGTTTCCCGAAGTTCACTCACTAAATATTTCATTGACTCTTTAAGCAATGGCATTTTTTCAGGCGAATTCATTGAAGAAGAAATATCTATTAAAAAAACAAGATTATTTGTTGCATAACCATCCAGTTCTGTTTTAGGCAAATCCTTTACACCAACTATTAAGGTGACAGAATCTTTTTTATTGCTTAAAGGAGTTTCTATAGTTTTTACTGCTGCTAATTTGGTGGTATCTTCTGCTTTTGCCTTGATGAAGAAATTTCTGGAACATTCTTTTGTTACATGAACGAAACCTGCTGTTGACCAATATTTTTTTGCCGTTAACAAAATAGAATAATCTCCTTCCGGTACAATTGCAGTAGTTACAATATCAAAATATCCTGAAGAATCCGTTGTATCAGAATACTCAAAACCACTGTAGAATTTTATAGATACAACGGCACCGTCAACAGGTTTTTTAGTATCTATATCTTTTACCACACCGCTTATATGCATCCCATCTGAAAAAGAAATGATGGAAATCAGGCAAAATAAAACCGTGTAAAGCTGCTTCATATTATTTCATTTATATTGAAAATAAGAATCCTGTTCATATTCAAGTTTAAAAGTACGTATTTTATTTAACTACTCTGTGTGTTAAACCTTGATTTTAATATCTTTAGTACAAAAATTGTGCTAATTTTATAGTAATGAAAAAACAACTCGTATTTCTTATCGCCATTTTTTTGCTGCTCAATAGTTTCTCACAAGATTCTATAAGGAAGAAAAGTATCTACAAGTATAAATTGGGGCTTGATATTCCAATCGGTTTAGTAACATTAGGAACAGGAACAGCCAGCCTTATCCTTCACAAGAAGAATAAGCCGCTTTCGTTTGAAGAATTAAGTAAACTGAAGCCTACGGATATCAATAAATTTGACAGATACGCTATTTATCAAAACTCAAAAGCTTCTGCCGTTGCCAGTGATGTTTTTCAATATACGGCAATGGTAAGTCCTGCGTTTTTATTTATAGACAAAGATATTCGAAAGGACTGGAACAAAATTTTGCCTATTTGGATGGAGACTTTTGCGTTAACATCTGCACTGACGCTGTTTACCAAAGAAGTGGTAAAGCGAAACAGGCCTTACGTGTATACGGATGATGGACTAGGCAATACTTATGGCAAAAGTGCCCGTGCTTCTTTTTGGTCGGGCCATACTTCTATTACAGCGGCAAGTACTTTTTTTATTGCGATGGTGTATGCTGATTATCATCCGCACTCCAGATGGAAGCCGTTGATTTGGACGGGTGCTGCCATACTACCTGCACTGACCGGAATTACACGCGTTAAAGCCGGTAAACATTACTGGACAGATGTGATTACTGGATATGCCGTTGGTGCATTGGTAGGCACGCTGACACCACTCTTGCACAGAAGAAAGTTGAGAAGAAAGTAATCTTATTTATTATACCAGGCAAATACTTTATTGCCATTTGCGTCAATGGAAAAAGCTTCCGGAAAAACGGCAGTAAAGTTCTTTTCAAATTGTGCATTTTCGATTTTACTTCTGAACGAATCGTCAATTTTAGAAAACAACAGAATGCCATTTGCGGCAGAATTTTTCTTCAAGTTACTTAAGAAATCAACCTGCATAAATTGAATTGGAGTTAACTCATCTATAAACACATCAAATAAAATCAAATCAAATTTTTCATGTGTAGTATTAATAAATGATGCCGCATCGCTGCAACAATATTCCACTTTGCTTTTTAGTCCTGACTGTAAATATTTTTTTGCTAAATCAATAATTACCTCATCTGCATCCACGGCAATTATTTTTTCTATGGATGTATGATTTTCCAGTAAATCCACCACGCTACCCAATCCGAATCCAAGCACTAACACACTTTTAACTTTCTGTTGACAAATATCTATTGCTTTGAAAGCCTTATCAAACGAAGTATATTTTTTACCATAAGAATAGATGGCATTTTGTGTGGAAAGCTTGTATTGGCCATGACTTAATGCCACTGCAACTTCTCCACTGAAAGCACTTTGTCTTTTTTCAAGTGCAATGTCAAAAAAATAGCTTAAAATATGTTTCAATTGCTTCAATACTAATTCTATTTACTTTGGTTTTATAGTTGTTGTATCTGTTGCCGGTGCAATTTCTTTAGGCTTTGGTGCATCCAATGAAAATGGCTTTTGTGGCTTCTGTTTAAAATCATCTTTCGGAACCACAGGAACCGGTGCTGCAGGTTTCTCTGAAGGCAATTGATTTTCCTCTGTTTTTAAAGCTGGTGTATTTACAGGTGGCGATGCTGTTGTTAATTTATTGAAACCTTTGCTTTTAAAGCGTTCTTTGAAATCTTCCATCCTGACCACAAAATTATCTCTCATTCCCAAATCAGCCGGCATGAACTCGAACGTAACTTCTTTTCCTTCGCGGTAGATTCTATCTGAAGCCTTAAGCAATGTAATGGTATTGTATACTTCCGGAATAGAGGATGCGATTCCCATTTGTCCGCGTTTTATTTTAAAAAATATCCAGCCACCGGTTTTATTTTCAAGATAGATATTAACGAAATCAGATTCATAAGCATATCCTAACTCAATGTATGTATCATACTGACGTTTAACAATATCTGCTCCAAAAAATGCAAGTGTAACTTTTTCAGCACTCTTAAATGAAGCATCCTGAGCATCCCAATAAAATTTTGAACCAGATAACAGCATGTTATAATCCAGGCTGACAGGAATAAACATGGAATCGCTCGAATAGAGTGACGCTATTAGTATGTTAGATTCCAGCGAGTCTTTCGTTAATACAGACAAGGTTCTGTGAAGTAGTTTATTTCTTTTAAAGCTGGCAAAACTTGCCGTTTCATCTGCCACCAAAAACTTATCGATTATGGTACTTGCAATAACAGGCTGAATCATAAATTTTATTGCTATGTCTGCCGTCACTTCTAAATTCTGATTAGAAGGTGTAAATGCAAAACTACCTACGGTCATTACTTTGCACGGATCCAATCTGAGTCCAAACCCTATTTCACCGTTTGCGTTTATAGCTTTAGTATTTTCATTGTATTTAAAACAGGAATTTCGTGAATATGCGGAAGTGAATGCACTTTCATCGCCAAACACAATAGTGCCGGGTTCTGTTTTGCTGTAAATCATAGACCCTTTAACATTCATAATAGTTGCGTCGTTAAATCCACGTTTGTCCTGCAAAATGGTGCTGTAAAATTCAGGTGTGGTTTTATCCAGCATAATACCTACAAATAACTTATTATTTGCCTGATTTAAAATACTGTCCATACTAAAAGATGGTTTTTTGGGATCGAGTTGCTGAACGTTAGGAATCCAATCGCTGGTATTATTTGCGATATCCACTTTCACTGCACCATCCAGAAAAATATCTTTATGTTTTGAATCAAAATCGAATTTTCCTTTATAGTAAATCTTATTATCCAGCATGAAGTTTGCTTCCTCTTCTATTACTGTTTTCGCGAATGTAAATATTTTACTCAAGTCTCTTCCTTCAGCTGTCTTTTTACCTTTTTTAGTTTCGTAAATTGGTTGACCTCTGTATGGATTATTGACATTTACTTCTGCTACCGGAATTTTTTCTATCAGACCATTGTTCATTTTAAAATAATAATTTCCTGTTCCGGAAAAATCATTTCTGCCAACAATATTTACTTCCGCATCCTTAACAGTGTGGTATGCACTGTCTGCATGGAATACAATCATCGCATTTTTCAAAGTACGAACGGTTCCATCCTGTTCGATAAAAATTTCACCTTTGTCCGGAATTACTTTTGAATCTGCCAAGCGAAGTTCATTGATACCTGCAAAATGGATAGAGTTATCATTCAAATTTAGCTCAGCTTCTGAGGTCACAAATTTCAATGAGTCTTTCGTTAAATCTGTAGATAATAAGAAGAATTTAGCTGTTTTTGAGGCTGCATTTAATGTCAGCATATTTTTTGCAATATCAAAATGTAAGAATTTCGGGTTTGCCACATACTTGAAAGACTCCAGCGGAATAGTATCGTTTTTATTTAATTCAATATCTGCAATTTTGTTATCCAAATCGAATTTTGCGTTTACATCATTAGAAGCGAGCAATGAAATTCCATCATCAGTTGATAAATTGAGTTTACCGTTTTTAGCTTCAAATTTTCTTGCTTTAAACGTAATATCGTCAGATTGAAGTTTTGTCTGATTCCAGGAAAGAACGCCAACGCCGTATAAGTTTTTATTATTTAAAATAAGTTTTCCATCAAGTTCTGTTGTACCATTATACATACTGAATTTTTCATCTTTTCCTTCAGAAATTACTAAAGAATCTCGTTTGATATTCCAGTTAAATGATGATTGATTGATACTGGTTTGCGGAAGATTCGCCGTTTTATCTTCAATAATCCTTACACTATCTAACTGAGCGTAAACACTATCCATAAAGAAGAATGCGGTGTCTGCGTATAATTTTGCCGGACCAAATTCAAACAAGCCTTTTCCGGAAAGTCCGGTGGCATCCAATTTCAAGTCGGCAGTATATTTTGCTTTATTTCCAAATAGATTATACCCTTTTGAGCCCGTATTTACATCAATACCAAAAGATTTATCACCTTGTAATTTTAGACCGGATTTTATAGGTTCAAAAATCCCACCCGAAATTAGCTGTCCGTCTAATTGTAAGTTTTCGGTATTAATAGTATTTAAGCTATCCAATTCAAACGGATAGACCTGATAGTAAAATTTATCTTTATTGTATTTATCACCATTTGCACCTTTATCATAAGTTACTTTTGCCGTGTCGCCACTGGAAAAGAATGGATACTTAAGATTGTTATTAGTACCTGATTTGTTATTTGGTTCAGCGATATGCAATATACCTGTTACGTTTTCTAATGGTGTTTTTGAACGGATAAGTTTAATCTGACCTTTTTCATCCGGTTTTTCTGTTTCCGGAACATAAATAACCATAGAATCTACATTCTTCATTTTGAATGCATAACTATCATAATCAAATTCTACATTTTTAGCCACGAAATCAAAGTTACCTACCTGAATTTTTCCGCCGAGTCGCATTACCCTGTTTTTATCTATTCGCACGGTATCATTATTCGGAATAAATTTCACGCCTGATTTTGTACTCATATTTATTTCTTCCACGCCATATACTTCCAGCACATTTGTTTTAATATCCAATCGCGCATTTAAGTTTCTTTTAAAAGAAGCAAATTTTATAAAATCATAATCCTGTTTCCCTTTGGCTGCCAATGCCTGATTGACCAGTTTTTCTTTTACTTCGATTATACGTGTTGATGGATTATAATTAATGTAGCCATCTTCTACCAATTTAAAAAATACGGTTTGAGTGGCTGAAAACGGAGCACCAGGATTGATGTCTAATGCAATTGCCTGTGCATCTACAAATCTATCGCCGCCGCTATCATAATATCTGTAGATTTTATCAATGGGACCTTGTTCTGAAGGACCTTTATATTTATTTTCCAGATTTGGCTGATAATAATTAAACGATTCGAAAATTGCCGGTTTGTCGCCGGATAAGGTGATCATGCTAAATTTTATGATGGTGCTGTCCAGATTCCAGGCTAAAGCATCTGCAAAAAAGAACATCTTATGGTATTCACTTGTAAACGGTTGCTTAGACAAAGGTTTCATGTCGCGATATGCTTTGATATCTTTTGTTTTGGAAGCATAAGAAAAGTTGACATACGGATGTGAAACTGTATTGTCTTTCAGAAAAATAGTCAAAGAAGCATCTTCCACATTAATGTCTTTGAATTCTTTGATCTGAATTCTGTTTGCAGTTACTCGCACCAATTCTTTCCCGTCTTTTCCTGCTAAAGAAATTTTAGGAAAAACCGTATCAGAGCCAACACCATAAATATTGGTTCCTTCTAATTGAAAGCCGCCGCTAAATTTTATTTCCTTTCCGAAGGTATTGAAGTTTACATTATTGCTGTACGATCTGAATTTTGGATACAATCTTTCCTGAGATTTTGCCTGCAGTAATTTATCAGTGTATGTCCCCAACAGTACTTCGTTCAAAACCGGTTTAAACGTAAATTTTGCCGAATCTATCACGATATCTGATTTAGCAAAGTTTATCTGATGATTTGTAAAATTCACAAAGTTATTAGCCGGGTCGAAACCTGAACGCTGTAATGTTATAGTTCCACTTGTTCCAACCCAAAGATTTTCCAAAGGATAGTATCTGCCTTTTTCATTTTTTAGTGTCAGCGTATCCGCATTGGAAACGCCAATTAAATCGGTAGCTGCAAAGAAATACACCGGTTTGTCTTCTTTAAATTCAACGGTATAGTCACCAGTTGTTTGCCATGAATTTGTATTTGTATAGTATAGCGCATTTTTTGAATACAGATTTGTGAGGTAATCGATATAGTTTGTGAATTCTTTAATATTTCCGGACTTTGCTCTATCGATAAGAATTTGTAAAATATCAAAATTTTTCTCGATGGCTGCTGTATTCGCTTTGGTAGCATCCAGCGTAAGTAATAAAGTTGCAAATTGATAAAATGCAGGATAGGCAGACGCTTTTTTCACTAACATCGATTGCGTTATTCCTTTTACTTTAAAAAAATAAACGGATGCTTTACCTGTTGTAATTGCCTGCGGAAATTTTTCAGCCATTTGTTTACAATCCTCTCTGGTACAATTAGACTTTACAAACTCAGCATATGCCTTTCCAAAACCTGCATTGTCGTTTGGAAATTCTTTAGGATATTGCGCCGAAGAAATAGAATACGTAAAGAATAATAAGCAATAAGCGATGAGTTTTTTTTTCATGTGTATTTTTTAAGCTGCGTTCTTTGTTATTTTTGAAAGACAATACAATCCCAGTTTTGCTGAGTGCTATGATAGTTAGCTATCAAATGATGTTCCAAAGCCTTATCTAAAATTAATTTAACATCTTCAGTATAAAAGCCTGAAACAATTAATGTTCCATTTTCATTTAACATAGTCGCCATTGTATGCATATGTTCGACTAGAAAATTGCGATGAATATTTGCCAGGATAATATCAAAAGTAAGGTGTTTTACTTTCTCCAGATCACCTATTTCAGGTTGAATTTTTTCACAATTATTGAGTTCTATATTTTCTATGCAATTCTGGAAACACCATTTGTCGTTATCCAGCGCGATAGAAAATTTTGCGCCTAGCTTTTCTGCTAATATTGCCAGAATTCCGGTTCCTGAACCACAATCCAAAACTGTTTTATCTTTTAGTTCGAGTAATCGCATATTTTGCATCATCTGTGAAGTGGTTGGATGATGCCCTGTGCCGAACGACATTTTAGGTTCTATAATAATTTCATGTTGTACCGTTTTATTGGATTCATGAAAAGTAGCACGTACAAAAACAAAATCTTCAATTAAAATAGGCTGAAAACTGCTTTCCCATTTTTCATTCCAGTTTTTATTTTCTAATGCTGAAATACTGTACGATGTTTGATGTTGGTCACAGATTTCTTTAATGATTGATTCTGCTGCTGATTTATTTTCTTCTACTATATAAATACAAACTTCTGATTCTTTTTCTTCCAGGCCTTCAATATTTATTTCTGCAAACAAACCCACGAATTCATCTTTATCCATATTATTATCGAATGGAGAAACCGGTCTGTCTTTGTATTCTTTTTCCAGTTGATTTTCTGCATTATCAATAGCTTCATTTTTCAATAAATGATTTGGAAATGGTATGGTGTAGATATAGGTCATTTTAAATTTATGATTTCCGATTTAGGATTTTAGATTTATTAATTCTAGTTGTTTATAAATTTATGTCAATTCATCGCTTTTATAATGGTTGCAAATTCATCTGCTTTTAGTGATGCGCCGCCCACTAATCCGCCGTCTATATCATTGCAGGCAAATAATTCTGCTGCATTTTTTGCATTGACGCTTCCGCCATAAAGTACAGAGATACCATCGGCAACTTCTCTGTTATATTTTATTGCAATTTCGCTTCTTATAAATGCATGTATTTCCTGTGCCTGTTCCGGTGTTGCCGTTTTTCCTGTTCCTATTGCCCAAATTGGCTCGTAGGCAATTACAATATCTTTGATTTCATTTTCAGTTAAGTAAAAAATGCAATTTTCCAGTTGTGCTTTTATAAAATCAAAATGAGCATTTGCCTCTCTGGTTTCTAAGGATTCACCGCAACAAAAAATGGGAATTAAATCTTGTTTTTGAGCTTGTTTAATCTTGTTTAAAAGCACCTCTTCTGTTTCATAAAAATACTGGCGACGTTCAGAATGTCCGATGATGACATACTTTACATCTAAAGATGCAATTATTTTGGCAGACACTTCACCAGTATACGCACCTTGTTCAAACTCACTGCAATTCTGAGCTGCCGCATACAAAAACGGATAATTGGCAAACATTGATGAACAGTAATGAATATAAGGAAACGGCGAAGCTACGACTGCAACTTTATTTTCAGATAAATTGTAGTCGCTGTAATTTGTAAGGATACCATTAACCAATGTGACTGCTTCATCTTTGGTAGCATTCATTTTCCAGTTTCCGGCAATTATTTTTTTACGAGTCATTCTTATTTTTATTTTTTGTCTGAACCACTGATTTATCTGATTACATTGATTTTCTGAATCTGTGAAATCTATAAATCTGAATAATCTGCGTTTTAAATCTTATTATCAAAAATGTACTTCAAAATATTTTTATCTGTTTCTGTTAAATTAATTTGCCTGCGTTCCATAACGCGTTGTGCCACTTCATATGCTTTTTCCAATTCAAAAATGGCATCGTTTCCCCAGGCAAAATCGGTTACGAACTTTTGATGAAAACCGCCACCAAACACATTTGCACAAACACCTACTACCGTTCCGGTATTGAACATCGTATTGATACTGCTTTTGGCATGGTCGCCCATTATTAAACCGCAAAATTGCAAGCCTGTATTAATAAAATCCTTTGACGGATAATTATACGCTTTTACTTTGCCATAATTATTTTTGAGATTAGAATTATTGGTATCAGCACCCAGGTTGCACCACTCACCTATTACGGAATTTCCGATGAAGCCATCGTGCCCTTTATTGGAGTAGCCAAACAGAACGGAATTGGAAACCTCACCGCCAACTTTGCAATGCGGGCCGACTGTTGTATCGCCATAAATTTTGGTTTGCATTTTAAGTGTTGCGTGTTCACCCAATGCAAAAGGACCACGAACGGTGCATCCTTCCATCACTTCACTGTCTTTACCTAAATAAACCGGTCCATTTTTTGTATTCAAGATTGCGCATTCACAGCTTGCACCATCTTCTATATAAATTTCATTACCTAATAACATATTGGTAGATGATAATTTTTCAGGATTCGGTTTTAATCCGAGAAGTTTAATGTCGTTTTTTATTTCCTGTCCGTTTAATGTAAAAATATCCCAGGGGAAATTAATTGGAGAATTGGAGAATTGGATAGTTTTTGAATCTAATTCATCAATAACATTAT
>JBIKPT010000156.1:0-6664 GCA_044357355.1 Chitinophagales bacterium | reverse complement strand
CGGTCAGTAAGCCGGTAACCGGATTTATGGATAATGGAATGCCGCCCAGTACATTGGCTAGACTGTAACCGGTGTTCCATACTACATTTTCAAATGGCGGTATTTCTTCAATATTATAATTCAGCGGGTCAGTTGGAAATGCACCCGAATACGGCGTACATAAACTATATACCAGAGAATCACCGTCAGTATCTATTGCACGGTTGTCATAGGTAATTGGTTTGTTTACGCAAATATAGACAGGCGGATAATTGACAAAATATGGAGATGAATTTTGTACCTCTTGGTTGTTCACAGACGGAGGAATATTAATTGTATAAGTTGCGCCCCAGTCCATCGCTCCATTACCTCTGGAATCAAAAGTCAGGTTTAAGATAGTATTGTTCCGGCAGCAACGCTGATAGTAAATAGTATAACCTAAATCACTGGGTGGTAAAATAAGGGTATCTAAGTATCTGGTCCAGTTTACGCAGACAGGCGTTTCTATTCTGGCACATGCATCCGGTAAGCCCGGATCCAGAATAGTGTCAAATGGTTTTTCTGGAAAACTGTAAGATTCAGCCACACCATCCCAAACTCTCATAATGGCAGGATTGTCTAAAGGGGGAATTCCGTATATGCAATCCCTGTAAACGTACAATGAAATCTCATACCGGTCATTCCCAAGGTATCTGTAATTCATTACACCGCCCACTATATGTGTCGCTTTTAGTTCCTGAAAATTTGCCGCAAGCAGGAAAAAGAAAATCAGGTTTATGAAAAAGCGTTTAAGCATTTATGAGTGTTTGAGCACTTGAAGTTAATGAAATATAGTAAAAATAACTACCTTTTAAAAGCAATTTAGCATCTTTGTATTCAAATAAAAAAATGTTTAAAAGAATAAAGCATCGCGGCAAGGAATTTGGTTTTGGAAATGCAGCTATTGGAAATAATGAGCGTATTTTAAATAAAGACGGTTCGTTTAATGTTTCCCGGAACGGGCTGTCTTTCATTGATCGTTTCAGCTTTTTTCACTGGATGATCAATACCGGCTGGATTAATTTCATTCTGATTGTAGCAATATGTTTTTTTGCGTCATCCGCATTTTTTTCTCTTATTTATTATTTTGGTTTAGGTGTACATCATTTTCATGGAATCGAAACTACAACAGGATCAGGAAATTATTTTGATTTTTTTTTCTTCAGTTCACAGACCTTTGCTACTGTGGGTTACGGACGCATAAATCCTGCTACTAATATTGCAAGCTTTGTGGCATCAATAGATTCTTTATCAGGTGTATTCTATTTTGCCATAGTAACCGGTTTATTATACGGTCGATTTTCAAAACCAATCCCCAAGATATTATTTTCAGAAGTGTGTGTGCTGGCTCCTTATAAAGATAAGGTTGCGTTTATGTTCAGGCTTGCCAATAAACTAAACCATCAGCTGCAAAATGCAGAAGCCCGTTTGATAGCTTCCCTAATAGTAGATGTGGAAGGCTTTCCGGTGCGACAGTATTTTGAACTGGAACTGGAACGCAGGGAGATTGTTTTTCTGGCAACATCCTGGACTATATTACATCCCATTGACGAGAGAAGTCCGTTTTTTCAGATGACGGAAGAGGAGTTTAAATTGAGTGAACCCGAATTTATGCTGCAGCTTAAAGTATATGATCAGTCTTACAGCCAAGATACCTTTACCAATACATCTTATCGAAAAGAAGAGATTATCTGGAATGCTAAATTTGAAAAGATACTGGTAACCACCAATAATCAGAATTATGTTGATTTTACCAAATTCAATATTGTCATTCCTGTTTCTTAATAGCATCATATTGTCAAAAATGCAGTATTGATAGTATCAATTGATTACTTTTGCAAAAAAATAATACAGTTAAAATGTCATCCATTTCAGACGAAATACACAAAAGAAAAACATTTGCCATTATCTCGCACCCGGATGCCGGTAAAACCACACTCACAGAGAAATTTTTATTGTATGGCGGAGCCATACAAACGGCAGGTGCTGTAAAATCTAACAAGATAAAAAAATCTGCTACATCCGATTTTATGGAAATCGAAAAACAGCGTGGTATTTCCGTGGCGACTTCCGTTATGACGTTTGAATATCAGAATACATTAATCAACTTGTTAGATACACCAGGTCACAAGGATTTTGCAGAAGATACTTACCGTACGCTAACTGCGGTAGATAGTGTGATATTAGTAGTGGATTGCGTAAAAGGTGTGGAAATGCAAACAGAGCGACTGATGGAAGTCTGTCGTATGCGCAATACACCGGTAATTGTTTTCATCAATAAAATGGACCGAGACGGAAAAGATCCGTTTGATTTATTAGATGAACTGGAACAAAAATTATTCATCAAAGTACGTCCGCTTTCCTGGCCAATTGGAGGTGGGAAATTGTTTAAAGGCGTGTATAATTTATATGACCAGCGGTTAAATTTATTCAGAGCTTCTTCCACTAAAGTAGAAGAAGAATTTGTAAGTATTAATAACCTGAATGATGCAGAATTAGATAATCAGCTCGGTGAACGCGATGCTGCTAAATTACGCGAAGACGTAGAGTTGATAGATGGTGTGTATGAACCATTTAATGATGAGCGTTACAAAACCGGTGAAATAGCTCCGGTGTTTTTTGGCTCCGGTGTCAATAATTTCGGAGTTCGGGAATTGCTCGAAACCTTTATTCGTATTGCGCCTTCACCACGCGGAAGAAATACAGATAAACGTGTGGTGCAGCCAACAGAAGAAAAAATGACCGGTTTTATTTTTAAAATACATGCGAATATAGATCCGAATCACCGTAGCCGAATTGCTTTTTTACGCGTTTGTTCCGGCAAGTTTGAACGCAATAAGTTTTTCTATCATACCAGATTGAAAAAAGAACTACGGTTTAGCAATCCGGTGACGTTTATGGCATCTGATAAAAACATTGTGGAAGATGCTTATCCGGGTGATGTTATTGGAATGAACGATACCGGAAATTTCAAAATCGGAGATACTTTGACGGAAGGTGAACAAATGTTTTTTAAAGGTATTCCGAGTTTTTCCCCGGAAATATTTAAAGAGATGGTGAATACAGATCCTATGAAAACCAAGCAGTTGGAAAAAGGGATTCGTCAGTTGACAGAAGAAGGAGTGGCGCAGTTATTTACTGTGTATACTACACAGGCAAAAATAATCGGAACAGTAGGTGAGCTGCAGTTTGAGGTAATACAATATCGTTTGTTACATGAATATGGTGCTTCGTGTCAGTTTAAGCCTTTGCAGTATTACAAAGCCTGCTGGCTGACCAGTGACAATATGGAAAAGCTGACAGAGTTTATCCGAACAAAATCCAATTATATTGCGTTTGATAAAGATGAAAAGCCGGTTTTTCTGGCCAGCTCTGAATGGATTTTAAGATTGACGCAACAGGATTATCCTGAAATTCAGTTCCACCTGACCTCTGAATTTAACAGAGATGAAGTGGTGGTTTAATTTCAGAATCTTTAACACAAAAATGGTAATTACTAAAAAAAACTACACCCTTTAATCCTCTCTTGAGAGGGGATTAAGGGGTGTGTAAAATAACTCAATAATGAATAAACGCGTAGAAATCTTCAGAACACAAATAGGACAGGATAAATGGCTATTTGACTATCCGTTGATGGATTGGATGAATGCCAAAGTACTGGAAGTAGACGAAGGTAAAGTAAAAATGCAGTTTACCGTAGAAAAGTATATGCTGAATCCGATTGGAATACTACATGGTGGTATTGCGGCGGCTATGCTTGATGAGCTGATGGGGGCTGCAGGATTTACCATAGGACGACCCACCGGATATGCTACCATTAACATGAATATTGATTATTTAAACAGTGCCAAAGCCGGAGAAAAAGTTATCGGTGAAGGTGTAATTATACGGGCAGGCAGAAATATTATGCATGCGGAAGCCAGATTGTATAATGAAGAAGGCAAGCTATTGTCAAAAGCCGCTTCCAATTTGATAGCTACTTCCGTTCCAATTCCGTTTTAAGGAATAAAAGGTATAAGCTAAATAATATTCGATTTAATTGCTGATTGCTGCAAGGTTACAGCCTAAATATTTAATTTCTTAAAAAAGAACAAAAAAATACGGAGTGGCGAAACCACTCCGTGTAAGAACTAAACTACTAACTATTTATTATTATAGTGGGGGGGAGAAAAAACGTATTAATACTAACCTCCGTTGGGGTCAATGCCACCAACCTTAGCAGAATTTACTGATGTATTTGATGTAAAACCTCCATTAGGATCAATACCGCCAACTTTAGCAGAATTTACTGTTGTATTTGATGTAAAACCTCCATTAGGATCTATACCACCAACTTTTTTTGAATTTGTTACAAGTGCTAAAATAATTGCTATTAATATTCCCATTTTGCTTATTTTATATTGCAAATATGGTGAGTATTTACAATATGTATATTACATTTTAAGCATAGTAGTGACTATTCATTAAATAGGGTATTTATGATTTATGATTTCAATGTAATTGAATATCATACAGTTATATGTAGATTTTTTGGGTTTTTATTTCATTTTTGTGACAAATTTTTTGTGTTGGGTTTTGTTTAATAATGTTTTTTAGCAGTATAATTTCAATTTATCCGGGTTGTAATGTTCTAATCAGGGACTAATGAATACCTAGTTATGTTGGGCATTTACTGGATTCATCAAGAATTAGAATACTGCTTAACATAACGAAATTATACTTAATAATGTATTAAAGCAACTGCATACATTTTATACTTGTGACTTTGTTATTTTAGTACTATATTGTTTGTATTTTTGTAACGTATTTATTTATAGGTACTTACTGTTTATTGTTTATGTTAAATGTGACAAAATGGACGCTTTAAAAGAGTTGGTTAAGATTGTAAATAGAAAGCGATTGTCAAAAATTGATGTTTTTGACAAGACATTCCTTAATCAAGACAATGCTAACCTTTATTATAAGCTGTATGAAGGATTAGAATCTGGTAAGATTAAAGATGATATAACCGCTGCAAAGTATTTATATGATAGTGTAGACAAGGATGCAAAATTTAGAAAACTGAAATCCAGATTTAAAGGTAAAATTCTCAAGTCAATTTTACTATTTGATACTGACGAAATATCAAATAGTCAATTAATTAAAGCGTATTATGAATGCCTAACGTATAACCAAACGATTGAAATTATTATGAAGCTTACTGGTACAACAAAATTAGTGTACGAGTTGGTAAAGGATGATTATCCAAAAGCTTTAAAATACAATTTTTATGATATTCTTAGGAATTATTCTTACTATTTAATTTCTTATTACAGCTTAAATGGAGATAAAAAGTCATTATTGGAAGAAGAAAAAAATTATTTAAAATTCTTAGACTTAGCTCAAAAAGAACAATACGCTAAGTATTTATATATGAGAGCTAATGTTGAATTTACTCGTCAAATTCCTATAACAAATGAACTGTTACTTGATGTTAAACTGAATTTGGAAAAATTATATTTATTTAGAATTGAAATTAATAATCCCGAAATAGATTTTTTTTATTTCTATTTATCTTTTTTATACTACGAAAATAACAACGAATTAGATAAAATTTTATCAATTTGTGATGAGGCTGACGAACTTATGTCAATAAACCCAAATATTGTTACAAATACAAGAAAGTTTGTAATTTTATTATATAGAATGAAGGCACTTTTACATACGAGGCAATACTCTAAAGGAATTAAATTATTACAAAATAAAGAAGGCCTTGAAATTCCAGAAAGTAATTATAATTGGTTTATACTGAAAGAGTCAGAATTTAAATTGTATTTGCAAGACTATAAAATTGAGGAAGCATACAAAGTACATCAACAAGTGTTAGATAGTAAATCATTTAAACGACAAACAGCACAACTTACAGAGAAATGGAAAATTTATCATGCTTATTTAGTCTTTATAGATAGTTATATTAATAAAGGAGTATATAAATTTAGCTTGCCAAAATTCTTAAACGACGTTCCGGTAAATTCGAAAGATAAATCCGGTTATAATTTTGCCATTCGTGTTATTGAAATTTTATTTAATGCCGCACGTAAGGATTATAACCTAATTTTCTCCAAAATGGATGCGCTTCGAGTATATCGTTCTCGCTATCTGAACGATAATACCTACAAACGAAATCAATTGTTTTTAAGTATTTTGCTGAAAGCAGAAAAATCCGGTTTTAGCAACAAAGAAATGGCAAATGCTATCTGGCCGGAAATTGCAGAATTGCGTAAACAAAATAATTATATCATTGCCGACTGGGAAATTATTCCATACGAAACTCTCTGGGATATTTTTGTGGAGCTGGCGAAGAAATAATATACAGTTAAAACACCTGTACTGCTATTTTAGCTAACTTCATACTTTGAAACCATAATATATGAAAAAATACACCATCTTCCTGTCCGGATTACTTTTTTTATTTTTCCCGTTTTCTGTTTTCGCACAGTCTGACGATACTGCGCATCTGGAGCTTTCTTCTGTTCCGCAACTCAATGCAGTTATTTTATCGAATCCAACTTTTGATGCTTACTTTAACAGAGGCAGCATTATGTATACGCTGGGTGATTACACCGGAGCTGTAAGAGATTTGACACAAGCAATTGAATTAGATACG
>JBIKPT010000155.1:0-6737 GCA_044357355.1 Chitinophagales bacterium | reverse complement strand
TGGCTAATTCACGTTTGTCAGAATTCATCAGCTCTATATAAATATCCACTTTTATATCTAAACTGGTGTTTCCCATTCTTATGACTTTTCCAACCAATTCAATAATCGTTCCGCTCGGAATGGGAATGTTAAAATCAATCTTATCGGAAGAAACCGTCACCATTTTTAATCTTGCAAATCTAGTTGCCGTAATAAAAGCAACTTCATCCATTAACTGCATAGCTGTGCCGCCAAATAATGTATCATAGTGATTGGTCGTATTAGGAAATACCGCTTTAAAAATATGGGTTTCTGATAGTTGTACTCGTTCTTCAAATGTCATGTTGCAAAGTTAATGCTTGTTGGGTAAAATGTTATTAGCTAATAGTTATTTGTTGGTTTTATTTATTGTTATAAACCTTTTAATATATAACAATATCAGCTCACTTCTTCAACGGTTTTAATAAATCTTCCAATCCGTTTATTTTAATTTCGTAGATCGTTGACAGCAACATGCCAAGTTTCCCTTTTGGAAATCCCTCGCGTGCAAACCATTCTAAATACGAAACCGGCAAATCACAGAGCATTCTGTTTTTAAACCTGCCAAACGGCATTTTCATTTCCACTAATTCAGTAAGAAGGTTCGGATTTAATCCAAATGATTCGTTCTGCATAAAATTTTTACTAATCTTGTTACTGATGTGAAAATACAATAACTATTGTCTATTTTAGAACTATAAATCTTCCAATGTATAAACTGCTATTGTTATTTTCGTTTTTGAGTGGCACACTTTCGTTCAGCGCATCCTATGATTTTCATCCAGAAAATGTAACCATAGTCCGAGATACTTTTGGTGTGCCGCATATTTATGGTAAAACCGATGCCGATGCAGCCTATGGTTTAGCCTGGGCGCATTGCGAAGATGCCTTTCAATTGATTCAGCAGAATTTGCTGCCTGCAAAAAATCTCTTAGGTTCTGTTAAAGGAAAAGATGGTGTCTTGTTTGATTTTGGGTTTCAGTTTTTCGGAGTAGACACTTTAGTCGAAAATAATTACGAAAGCAAATTGTCACCTGCATTTAGGAAAGTAGTAGATGGATATATACAAGCCGTAAATGATTATGCAGTGAAACATCCTGAAGAAGTGCTGGTTAAATCGTCATTTCCGTTTTCGCCGCAAGACGTAATTAAAAGTTATGTAGGCATTGGAATTTTTATGGCTGGTGCCGGCTTAGATTTAAAAGCCATCAAAGATAATATTGCTGATGAAGTATTTCAACCGAATGAAAAGGGAACCGGTTCTAATGCAATGGTAATTGCACCATCCAGAACGGAAGATGGTAAAACCTGGTTGCTGAGTAATTCACATCAGCCGATAGAAGGTTCGTTGGCTTGGTACGAAGCTCATATCAATAGCGAAGATGGTTGGAATGCACTAGGTGGTATTTTTCCTGGTTGTGTTTCTGTGATGGTTGGTTGTAATGAAAACTTAGGCTGGGCGCACACTACAGACTATCATAATTTTGGTGATGTATATAAACTGAAGTTGAGCCGCAATCATGAATCTTACTGGTACGATGGTGCCTGGAAAAAATTTACCTTTAAAACCATTCAACTGAAAATTAAATTAGGCGGCATTAAATTGCCGGTGAAACGGGAAATTCCGGTTTCTGTTTATGGTCCTGTTTTTAAAACCAAACACGGCTGGTATGCGTTGCGCTATCCGGCAGCAATGGATATTCGCCAGGCAGAAGAATGGTTTTTAATGAACAAGGCAAAAAACTTTGAAGAGTTTGAGCAAGTTATAAAAATGGAAGCGTTACCCTTATTCAATATTACATATGGCGACAGAGATGGAAATATTTTTTTATTGTCGGATGGGAAAATTCCATTGCGCGATTCGACCTTAAACTGGAATCGACCTCTTGAAGGTGCGTCTTCAAAATTCCTTTGGACAACATTATTGCCTTATGAACGTAAAATAAAATACTTGAATCCGAAAAGCGGTTTTTTATTTAACTGTAATGGTACACCATTGCAAGCAACAGCTTATGAAGAAAATTCAAAAGATTATTTTGTCGGCTTACAATTGTTTACATACAATAGAAATGAACGATTTTCACGGTTGTTAAATGAACATCAGGGAAAGTTCTCTTGGCAGGATTTTCAACGTATAAAATACGATAAAAGTTATGACAGTTCAGGCAGCTATATACGCAACTTTAATGCTTTATTTAAATTAGATGAAACTAAATATCCTGATTTGAAAGATGCAATTCTTAAAATAAAATCATGGAATTTAAGTGGTGATGCCAACGATAAAAATGCCGGATTAGCTATGCTGACTAATAAGTTTATGGTTGGTAAATTAAAATTACCGTATGCATTTTTAATGATAAAAGAAAAACCGTTAACTGAAACAGAAGTAGTAACCGCACTGAAAAAAGCAAAAAAATATTTATTAGATAAATTCAACACAATTGATGTGGAATTAGGTCAACTGCAGCGTTTGTCGCGAGGTGATAAAGATTTTCCAATCGGCGGATTGTCGGAAGTTCCTCGTGCTGTAGACACCAAATATGACAAAGAAAAAGGCTTTTATAAGGCAACTGCCGGCGACGGTTATATGCAGTTCATGAAATTCAGCAAAGTAGGTGTGGAGATACAGTCTATATCACCGTTTGGTGCATCAACACATCCGGATAGTAAGCATTACAGAGATCAAATGGAATTATTTGTACATGAACAAACGAAATCTATGTCGCTCAAAAAAGAAGAAGTAATGAAAAGTGCAGTACGCGTGTATCATCCTGGCGAATAATTTTCTTAGCTATTGACAAATTGATTAATTAATGCAATATTTGAAGTTCATGCCGCGAAACTCTATTTAAATCTATGAAGGTTATTCATTTTGAAATTCCGGCTCGGGATCCTGAGCGTCTAAAACATTTTTATTCTACCGTTTTCAATTGGAAATTCAGTCAGTGGAAAGATGTTGGTTTTTGGGTAGCGCTTACCGGCCAGCCGCCTGAGTTTGGTATTGATGGTGGTATCATTGATGTTAAAGAATTAGATATTCCGTTAAACAGTATCATCGAAGTTAAAGACATAGACGAAGTAATACATAAGATAACAGTGAAAGGTGGCACGATTACGGTTCCGAAAATTTTTGAACAAGGTGTAGGCTATCTGGCTTATTTCAAAGACCTGGATAATAATGTTTTTGGACTGCGACAGGTAGATCCATTAATTTGTAAAAAATCTGAAGCGTATGAACAGAGTAGTAAATTTTGATTTCCCTACGGATCATCCGGAACGTGCAAAAGAATTCTTTACGGATATCTTTGGCTGGAAATTTAAAGAATGGCTGAACGAAGATTACTGGCTCGTGGAGACCGGTGATAAAATCAAACGTGGGATCAATGGAAGTATGATTAAACGTCGCCTTCCTGAACAAAAACCAACTATAATGATTCAGGTAGAAAATATTGATATTACTTTAAAAAAAGTGGTAGATGAAGGCGGACTAGTCGTGTTTCCAAAACGCACGATTCCAAAAGTGGGTTATATGGCCTACTTCAATGATCCGGAAGGAAATACGGTTTGTATTATGCAGTTTACCACAGACGCAATTTAGATAAAAGATATTTTTTGTTTGCTGCTAATCACTAAGTCCTACTGGTTAAATTACTTTTACAATATGAAATATATACCTTTCACTGCATTATTATGTTTTGCAGTCATAGGCTTTTCTAAGCCAGCTAAAAAAACGGATACAGATACGGTTAAGCGTGAAATGAAACAATATTATTTTGTGTTACTGACCAAAGGGAATAACAGAACACATGATTCAGCTACAGTACAACAGATACAAAAAGAGCATTTGGAAAATATTGGCCGTCTGGTAAAAGATGGTAAAATAATTGTTGCCGGCCCATTTGGCGACGATGGTAACTAGCGTGGTATTTTCATTTTCGATACAGCTTCTAAAGAAGAAGCAGAACAGCTTTTGCAATCAGACAGGGCAATTTCTTCCGGCAGGCTGGCTTATCAAATACATCCGTGGTGGACACAAACAGGTACCGTTTTTAAGTAACAGATTTTTGTTTTCTGTTACTGAGAAAAGCATGTAAAAAAACAGCTGCTAATATTATTACAACACCAATGTAAAATTTCAGGTTCAGTTCCTTGTTTTCCTGTAGTAAAACAACTGCCAGTATAATACCGTATACAGGCTCCAGATTATTAATTAAAGATGTTGTAAATGCATCACTTGCTTTTAATGCCTTCAGAAATAAATTATAAGGTATAACGGTGCAGAAAACAGAAAGTATCAACAGAAAAATAAAATCTTTAAAATTCGGCAAATGAAAGTTGCCCGGATTTAGCCGGATATAAAAAGGCAGACAAAAACTCAGAAAAACAAACCCACTCAGCATTTGTACAAAAGTGATGGTATTCGGTTCAATGGATTGCGTATATTTTTTATTCAGGATATTGAATATGGCGGCTAAAAACGCAGCTAGCATTCCTAGTAAAAATCCAAACTTATAACTCGGTATGTCCAGTGATTGATTGATTAATAAAATTCCCGGAATAACCATAAATCCCAGCACAAGATTAGAGGTGTCAAATTTAGTTTTATTAATGAATGGTTCCAGTATGGCTACAAATAAACTGACACTTGCAATACAACTTACCGCAACGGATGCATTTGCATACTTTATTGAACCATACCAGGCTACCCAATGAACAGCCAATAAAATTCCAATTCCAATTAATATCAATATAGTTTTCCTGTTAAGCATCATAACCTGACGAAACAGGTTTGGAATAAATAACATAAAAATACTCACAAAAAAAACTCTGTACCAAACCAGCGGAAACTCACCAATAGAAATTACCTTGCCTAAAATAGCAGTTAAACCCCACATAAAGGTCGCGATATTCATCTGCAGATAGGCCTTGCTTCTGATTTCCATACCGCAAAGGTAAAAAACTGACTTTTGGCATTGCAGGATATTGTATTATATCTAAATTATGCTTAATTTTAGTAGCATATAAAATACTTATGGAACGAAAATATAATACGCTAAAAGAGTTTTATCCTTATTATTTAACGGAACACAGCGATCCGGTTTGCAGAGCAACACACTACATCGGTACAACCCTGTTGTTTGTTGTAACAGGTGCTTCCATTTATTTTGGACAGGCAAAAATTTTATTTTTACTGCCTGTTGTTGGTTATGGTTTTGCCTGGTTAGGTCATTTTGCATTTGAAAAAAATAAACCCGCAACCTTTCAATACCCATTTTACAGTCTTGCTTCTGATTTTATTATGTATTTCCATTTTTTGACCGGACAGATATCACAAAAACTGGCAGATGCTAAGAAAACGATAGCCTTGTAATGTTAAATTTGTTGATTTGCATCTCATTTTTATAATTAATATTACAATATTAACAATTTAAGCTTTGTTAACATTTTTACATATTCACAGGTTGTAATTTTAAGTTGTGAATAAGAATCTTATCCTTTTTACATCAGTATTACTTTTCCTCGGATTATTCGGCATTGGAATCGTGCAGATATTCTGGTTAAAAGGCGCTATTAAATCACGCGAACAGGATTTTGATAAAGCTGTTTTTGAAGCTATGAACGATATGTCTACAAAAATTGAAGATTTGTCGTATCAGCCGATTGTTTCAAAAATGATAAATTCTCAAAAAGTGCATACCAATGATGAAGGAGAAATAATTATTGAAATGTCTGAAGGAATTGATATTGAAAATGAAATTAATAATCAGGACGAACCTGCATATGTTTATAACAAAAAGTCAAATCGCTACAATGAGGTAAGTCCGTTGTTTCAGGATCCATCTGCTCGGACAGATAATTCTTTTCCGCTTGAGATTGACAACTTACAGGAATTTATGGCGCAACAAATGACTAGCCTGCAGCCTATCACTGAAATATTAGATACATCTAAGTTAAAAGAAATTATAGATGCATCTCTGAAAGCTCACGGCATCAAAACACTTTTCCGGTATGGTGTGACGGAATATGCACCTAATAATTTTGTATTGCTGTCTAAAAATGCACCATTGTCTGAGTTGTTCAGAACACCCTATTCTGTTGACTTATTCCGTAGAAGTATGTTCGATGAAAGTAAAAAATTAAAATTATTATTTCCCGACAGGAAAAAGTTTTTATATTCTTCGATGTCTCCGATGATATTGTCTTCTTCTGTTTTCTTTTTAATGGTAGTCGCTGCTTTCATCTTGTCATTTCAGATAATTTTTAAACAAAAGAAATTATCCGATATGAAAACGGATTTCATTAATAATATGACGCACGAGTTGAAGACACCGATTGCCACTATTTCAATCGCCAGTGAAATGCTGAAAGATAATTCAATCTCTCAGTCAAAAGAGAATCGTGAAAAGTATGCCAGTATAATATTTGATGAAAACAAAAGATTGTATAATCATGTTGAACAGGTATTGCAGATTGCACGTTTGGAAAAAGGAGAGTTGCAGCTTAATTTAGATGACCGCGACCTGCATACCATCATAAGTACCACAGCTGGCAGATTTAATCTGATTCTGGAAGAAATGAATGGTAAAATTGAATTGAATTTGAATGCTGAACATTCTATTCTTAAAGTGGATGAAATACATTTTACCAATGTTATAAATAACCTGATTGATAACGCTGTAAAATACAACGACAAAACGCCGTTAATAAAAATTAACACT
>JBIKPT010000154.1:0-6738 GCA_044357355.1 Chitinophagales bacterium | reverse complement strand
CGCAGGCTTTTTTATATTTTGAATCTTTGGTCACTCTGAACAGAAAAGCCATACCAAGTCCGGAAGCAACTGCATTCGGCACTTTTCCGTTAGCGTGTTTGTAGGTTTTGTCCATGGCTGTTTTTACAAAATCGAAATATATTTTTTGTTTAGCGGTATCGGTATTGTTATCGTATTGCTTTACCATCGTATATAACAGAGATGCCTTCATCCAGGTCCAGTTAAATTTGGAGGGCGGCATATATTTTTCACGTGCATACATATCAAGGGAATCTACCCATGTTTGTGCAAAATTTTGCTGCACGCTAATAATAAATAAAAGTAAAAGGATGGTTTTTCTCATGCATTAAAAATACAAAAGAAAAGATAATAAATTAAAAAGCGGATAAAAATTACAGCCCTTTTTTTAGTTCGTCTTCAATGATTTTAGGAATTTGTTCAGAACTAATATTGCTTCCAATGATTTTGTGATTTTTATTTAGCACATAAATTTCAGGCGTATGGTCAACATGGTATTTTAAACCGAAACCAGTCTGATTTTTAGGGTCAAAAATATTGTGAAATGTCATGTTGTTTTTTTGCAGATATTTTTTCCATTCATCTGCTTCACCGTCAACACAAATTGAAAAAATATCTACACCTTTATTCTTCCATTCGTTATAAAATTTGACAAGTTTAGGTGATTCTTTTTTGCAGTTATCACAATCATATGAAAACAAATAAATGACGGTAAAAGGTGTTTTGATGTCATAAACAGAGACTGTTTTTTCAAACTCATCAGTGCCGGTTACATTCTGTCCTGTATTTCCAATCAAGCTTGGTTTCATTAGTTTTGCCTGCTGACGCAATCTGTCTACTTCATAATCTTTTGCCCAGAAAGCCTGATCGTATGTCCAGTATTTTTCTATCAGGTACACATAAAATGCTTCCTGTCCCATAATTTTCGGTTGTTTGTATTGCATGGCAATCCAGTTGACCGTAAACTTAAATACTTCTTTATTTGCCTTCGATTTATCTGTCACAAAACCTGCATATTTAATTAACGAATCGGCAGTTTGCGGTACCATATCGATATATTTTTTCAGTTTATTAAAATAAACCGGTGTGTATAATAATCTTTCGTCAGCAAAGTCATACTCTTTCCAGTAATCATTGATAAAATAATAAGACTGTAATGCTTCATCAATACTTCCATCTTTTCGTTTTGGATAACGTATATCAGGATTCTGTCCGGCAATTTTAAATCTGGTAAAAAATGCATTCGGATGATTGTCGGCAAACCATTTTATATGTGCTTTTCTGGCAGCAACCAGTTTCTCTCTTTCTGCTTCCGTTTTTAAGTAAGCTTCACTGCCTTTATCTAGCAGGTCAAGTTGTTTCTGCAGCGAGTCAAATTTTGGTGCTATTTCCTGTTCAAACTTCAGGTTTTTATATAGTAATTCATTTTCCTGCGAATTAATCACCTTCATGCTTCCTGCAGGGTTTTCTTTGTCAAATGACAATTTAAACTGTTGCTCTTTTTCCAGTAACAGTTGTGCATATTTCATATCCGGAAACAAAATAAAATACATGCCTTTTTGATATGCAGTGTCTTTGGAGAAAATGGCATTTCCTGTTTCGTCTACCATTGCAGAATCGCTGATATAACGTTGGTCACCCAAGAATGCCAATAATTTCACATAGTTGTTGGAATAGCCTTTTATTTGTAATTGTATAGCAGCTGGATTAGGTGTTTTAGTTTCAGATGAAACGGTATTCGTTCCTGCATAACTCAGCGTTGATACAGTACAATAACAAAATAAAATTAAAAGGTATCCTGATTTAATCTTTGTTTTCATCGAATTTTATCCTAAAATTAGAATAACTATGCATAGAATATGCCAGAGATGATATTTTAAACAAAATTTTAAGAAAAATTGCTATCTGTATAATTCTTATTGATTTTTAATCATAATTTTATTAAAATAAATCTCCTCATTTGTCGAAACTTCTATCATATAGAGTCCGGATGGCCAATCAGTAGTTGTAATGTTTATTAATGCATTCGTTGGCTCGTTGTCTAACTGGTGTATAACCTGACCTGTGCTGTTTATGACCTTTATTGTTACGGGTTTCTTAATATTAAAAAGGTCAATACTGAAATTGTTTGTAGCCGGATTAGGGAATACTGCTATAGAATTATCAGACGTGTTTTTTTTGATTCCGGTAGGTTGAGTCGGACCCGATAAAATATTACCATTCCAGGCATATTCTAAGGTTTTACCATCCACTACAATTTTTGCATAATATACCCATGAAAAGGTGGGTAAATCAAAGTACCACTTTTCAGTATATTGAGCCTGGTTTATTTTCTGTTCAAAATCATCAAAGCTGCCATACATATCACTGTTACCTACCATAATAATCCAGGTTTGCCCGTCAGGATTTGCATTGGCTCTTACACCATTAATATAACCGGTACTGTGTCTTCTAACCGCCACATATCCGTCACCTTCACGTCCCAAAATCCAGTTGCCGCTTTCTCTGATTTCATCAAATTTACTATCTTCCCAAAACAAGGATACCGATAACTTTTCATCTTTATAGCCAAATAATGCAAGTCCTTTTTCAGGTCTGTACATTACTAATGCTACATTGTCTTTTTGTTTAACGTACGGTAGATGCGTATTGGAAGTTCTGGAAGGTCTGTCGTTCCAGTCTGTGGTTGGAGTTCCAGAAATGGTAAACACAGCACTGGTTCCTGCATTTGCAACAACAGGAAATTGCTGGTAACCTACTTTTCCTTTCCAATAATCTTCGATGGACGATAGTGTTACAGATTTATTCTTAAAGATTGATATTTTTGGATTGTATATACCCGAACTTTTACTGATTGCACTTGCTATCTCTGCAAAACCTGAAGCCAATTCAGTTGGTAGAATTGAAAATGGCTGAAATTCATCAAATTCGTAATGACTCCATAAGTTTAAATCTTTTAAGAGTTTAAAGGTAGAAGTTGCTACATCAGGATGGAAATATGCCCCTGAGCTCCACTGGAAAATAACTTTATCTTTAAAGGACATTTGATTGTTTATAATATTTACTCCATCCAGCAAAGTATGTCCGAGGGTGAATGATGTATTCAGGGTTGGTGTCCAACTGTTATAAACATCGTCAATTGGAAGATTAGAAGTGGCTAAAAAAGAGCCTGCATGTGAACCTGTCTCAGTCTGGCCCATGCCGGTTAAAAGGTAAATCAGATTGTTGTGATTTTGTCCGTAAGCACTTTCGTATTTACTTACATAATTTCTGCCTGCAATCGGAAAGAAAACACCCTTGTTGTTTGAAAGCTTTAAAAGATCCTTTAGCAGAAGCTGTGATGCCTCTGTTGCTAAACTTTTAATTTCTGCATCTTGTGCAAAATCTGCTAAATTTATCAACCCTGATAAACAATAACCTATATAAACAGAGGAATAGAATTCATAGAATCCATTTTGAATTTTTAATTTCAAATAATGACGTAATCTTTTATCCAGGGTGCTGTCTATTATTTTTCCATATTTTTCGTGTAAAAGCCAGTCAGAAGACATCCACATAATCATATGGTTTTCTGACCAGTATTGTTTTGCATCCTCGTTTTTTTCTAACCAAAACGGTATAGGTCTTAAAACCGGTAAAATGATGCTGTCATACTGACCATTCGATAAACATAAAACCCGGATTAATTTTACAATATCAAAATCTGCCGTACGATTTGCAGTTAGTTCGGTTAAGATGGTTCCTAACTTTTGCTGGTCTACCGGTAAATTTTTGTAAGCCTGAAAAATAATTACTTCGCCTGTCTGATTAGCTATTGCATTATTTACATAAGAAGTCCTTCTGGCTTCATATTCAGGATTGTTTGCTTTTACGTTGGCAGATAAAAATGAAAAAAAAAGCAAGAAAGAAGCAATATTGATTTTGTATAATCCACTCATAAATTTATTTTAAGAATCTGATATTAAAGGTAATACAATTAATTGTTATTTGGTATGTATTTTCCTGAAAATTAGTGCAATTGTATAATCTGTTTAATAAATCGTATTTTTAGCAAATAATTTATAAATATAAAATGTCAAAAAAGAAGAAAATAAATAAAGGTTCTCATCCACATCCGCATAAAAGAGATAAAAAAGATACTAAAAAAGATCATGAAACATTTATCGTTGGTGAAGAATTATCTGGAACAGTTGATGTTGCCCGAAGTGGTGACGGTTTTGTTACAATAGAAGGTAAAACCAAAGATTTTTTTGTCAGCAGAAAAAATACCAATCACGCATTTGACGGAGACACGGTTACTTTAGTGCGCTTACACAAACCCAATGCGGGCAGTCGGCCGGAAGGCATTATTACCGGTGTCGTAAAAAGAAAAAGAACTCACTTTATCGGCGTAGTAGAAAGAATAAATGATACCTGCTTTGTAATTCCGGACAATACCGGTGTTCGGGCAGATTTCTACATTCCGGAAGCGCGTTCCATGAAAGCCAAACACAAAGATAAAGTGGTGATTGAATTGATTGAGTGGCGACCAAAAGATAAAAATCCAATCGGTCATATCACTGAAATTTTAGGAAACGCAGGAAGCAATGATGTAGAAATGAAATCTATTTTGGTAGAGAACGGCTTTTTTACAGCCTTTCCGCAAAAAGTTTTAGAAGAAGCAGAAAACCTGGAATTTGAAGTATCAGAAGAAGAAAAGAAAAAACGCAGAGATTTCTCTAAAATAGCAACTTTTACGATAGATCCGGCAGATGCAAAAGATTTTGACGATGCACTTTCTTTCCGAAAATTAGAAAACGGATGGTATGAAGTAGGGGTACATATTGCTGATGTTTCACATTATGTGGCAGAGCATTCTGCATTGGAAAAAGAAGCGTTTAAACGAGCTACATCTGTGTATCTGGTGGACAGAGTGGCACCGATGTTTCCTGAAAGATTATCGAATATAATTTGTTCACTTCGTCCGAATGAAGATAAATGTTGTTATGCAGCGGTTTTTCAACTGGATGATAAAGCACAGGTAAAAGATGTTTGGTTCGGTAGAACAGTGATTCATTCACAAAAAAGATTTTCTTATGAAGATGCACAGGAAATCCTGGAAGGTAAAGACGGTGTGTTTAAAGAGGAATTACTGAAACTGAATGAACTGGCTTATATCTTAAGAAGAGAGCGTTTTAAAAATGGTTCTATTGGTTTTGAAGCTCCGGAAACGAAATTCAAATTAGACGATAATGGTAAACCTATTGGCGTGTATGTGAAAGAACGCAAGGATGCGCACTTGCTGATTGAAGATTTTATGTTGCTGGCAAATAAAGCTGTTGCCACCTATATCGGAAAGGAAAGAAATAAGAACGGAAAAACACCATTTGTTTACCGTGTGCATGATTTGCCAAATGAAGAAAAATTAATCGACTTTCAGTTGTTTGCCCAAAAATTCGGCTATAAAATTCAGTTTGATAATCCAAAACAAATTGCACGCGAATTAAATCGGCTGATGCAGGAAATTGAAGGCACACCGGAACAAGCGGTGCTGCAGCAGCTGGCCATTCGATGCATGGCAAAAGCAATTTATACTACTAATAATATCGGTCACTATGGATTAGGATTTGAATTTTATACACATTTTACTTCACCGATACGTCGATATCCTGACGTAATGGTACATCGTTTATTGGATAAAATTTTACACGATAAAAAACTGCCAACACAAGATGAGCTGGAATACCAATGCAAACACAGCAGTGAACGTGAGCGCGCAGCTAATGATGCAGAGCGTTCTTCGGTAAAATACAAAATGGCTGAGTTTATGCTCGACAGGATTGGAGAACATTTCAGTGGCGTGATTTCCGGCGTGAAGAACTGGGGAATTTATGTGGAATTACCGCAGTATAACTGTGAAGGACTGGTGCGCGTGGAAACCATGCGCGATGACGTGTATGTATTTGATGAACGCAAAATGCGCATGCTAGGCAGACGCTCGGATAAAATTTACCAATTAGGCGATAAAGTGGAAGTTACATTGACCGGCGTTGATATCGAAAAGAAAACGATAGATTTTGAATTGGCAAAAGCAAAAAAGGTTACGTTTTAAAGGTGATTGTTTTTGATATAAATTAAATATATTTGTATACTTAATTAGTTAGCAAACGTTTTATAGACAGGCTTTTTTAATTCTTTACGAAAAATAACGTTAACACCTATAACCATTAACCTTTAACTTTCTTATATTTGTCATACTAAAATTACCACTATGTTACAGGATATATATAACGATATACAGGCAAAAATTCAACAGCAAATTCAGGAGAAATTTGGCTTGAGTGCCGACCAGACCACACAAAGTACCAATGTGTTGTTAGAGAATTTCAAGAAGTTTTTTTCTGAAGATTTAATGGCTGGTGGCATGACCGGTTTACGTGATTTAATGAGCAACGGTTTGAACGACATTAAGACAAATCCAAATTTGCAGAATTTACGCGAAAATTTATTAAATGACTTAGTAAATAAAGTAGGTTTGGCAGAAGATACCGCACAGAAAGTACGCGATTTTTCTCTGACAGAAGTGTTTGAACGCTTTAGAACAGAATTTACGGATGAGAACGGAAAACCGGATTTCGGTAAAATTATGAGCAAGGTCAACTTAGGTGATTTACAGGGAAAAGCTCAGGAAATGATTAGTAAAATGGGTGTTGATTTGGGTAAGTTGTTTGGAAAGTAGAT
>JBIKPT010000153.1:0-6825 GCA_044357355.1 Chitinophagales bacterium | reverse complement strand
TTTGCTCCTGTGCCAGACAAACCTGCAGCACCACCAGTTCCACCATTTTGCGTAGATTGACAACAACTGCTAGTACAAACTACATCACAATCGTCTGAACCAGATTGACCTTTTGTACCATTACCGCCATCTCCACCTTTTGTAGCTGTACCATATAAACTTCCAGCATTGCCGGCTGTAGCATTTCCACTGGAAACATCACATCTCAATATGGTGTAGTTAGATGAATTGTCTATATAGATTGTATAATTTGATTTACCTTGACCATTTACTGCCCGTCCACTGGCTGCACCAGTAATAATGTTTAAGTCTTGTAATTTCCAACCTGTTTTAGATGCCGAACGCAATCCCATTATGTGTTCCTGATTATTATTTGCAGCAGCAGCACCGGTTAATGAAATTGTAGTAGTTAAATTCTCATTCTTAGTCCATGGTGAAGTAGCTGAATTAAATCCTCCTTCAATAAGTATATTTGATTCTATATCCAGTATAGTCGATATATTGTAAGTACCGGAAGCAACCCTTATATGTTTAGTCGAGGAACTATTAGCTAAGGCAATTGCATTCGCTAATGTTAATTTTGGCTGAGTTTCCGTACCCGGATTAACATCATTGCCTGTGGTTGACAAATAAACGTAGCCACATGATGAAGTGGTAACATTTACGTTACAAGTACTTGTTGCATTCGCTGCACCGCAAGCGTCAGTAACAGTCATTGTAACAATATATGGTCCGGTATTAGTAAAAGTGATGTTTGTTGAAGTTGCATTTGGTGTAGAAATAGTTACACCTGCTGAAGGAGAAACTGACCAAGTATATGAAGTTGCATTTGCCACTGCACCTACTGCCGGCACCACTGGTATACTAAATGAGATTGCTGCGCCTGAGGTAATTGATGCACCACAAGCCGGACTTGATATTGGAGGCGCATATGGAAAATAAGTAACGCGAACACATTCTGAATATGCGTAAACATATGGTGCACCTACAGCTGATACGCTACCAGTTCCATTTCTGTTGAAGACCATTAATCTGTAAATACGTGTTCCCGGTGTTTGTGGCGGTGTGTAAGTTGAACAATTTGCACCAACTATATCAGTCCATCCTGAAGCTGGACAAGCTGGTGGAGTAGGACCTGTAGCACTTGTAACCTGCCATTGATACCACGTTGCGTTTGTTGTGGTTGCCGTTAATGTTGTAGGTGTACCAATACATAATGTTCTATCAAGAGGTGCCGTTATGGTAGCTGTTGGATTTGCCAGCGTCCATCTATATCTGATTTTGGCAATATAATTCTCATATTGACCGGAACCGATTCTTACCGGTATCTCAATGAAATTATCGGTATTCGGAGGACTGTTTCTCCAATTGATACTAAAAGAACCTGTAGCACGATTATCATCACCATCCCAGCAGACTGTAAATCCAAGAATCGTGACACAACAGTTTGGGTTATAATTATCATCCCAGTTTACATCACCACAAGGTCTGTATAAATTTCCGAATACGGTTGTTTCAAATCCATCATCTTCCCAGATGTCATATTCGATATCAACCGACTGCATATTCACATCCGATACTGTATAATTTCTGGTAAAAATATTGGAATTCACATTATTCCATTTCGGCACATCCTGATTGAATTTATAAGCTGGAACTGGCCATGCCGGAAAGGCTGAAGTATTATCTTTCGTTCTGAATTTTACTCTTAAATCTTCATCACCAGATACACTGATGCCACAAGTACCGCCATCCCAGTCATTATCTGCAAAAAAACCTACAAAATCGGCGGTAACGGTAATAGCACCATCCTGGTAATTTGGAGAAGAACATATCGTGGGCTGAGGATTTATCCAATCCCATTGATAAGCATAGACGACAGCATATTTATGTTCACCGGAAGAAGTCATTAAAATTGGTAGTGTATAATTTACGACACCATTATTTCCACCTCTAAACTTAATTGTCTGCCAAGAATTAGTCGTTGCCACGTAGTCGTCACCTGATGCACAAACTCTTCCTACAAATGGAATATTGACACAACAACATTCGTCGAAATTCAATTCAGAACCTTGTCCGCAAGATAAAAAGTCACCTGTGCAATCCTCTTCATATGCTGTTGCTGTATACACTTCAAATTGATTTGGAACGGTAACTCCAGAGGCATAAGTAACATCCAATAAATTGTACCCTTGAGCTTGTAATGGACGACCTGCAGCATTTACCGCATGCATTTGATTAGGACTAAATGAATAAAATCTATTATTAGCTCCCCAAAAGGAACAATTAAAGCCTGAAGGTGATGTAATAAACGAAGCACCACCACCAGCCAACACTCTGGCCTGAATATTTTCTATTGCATATTCGTTGTTCCCTAATTCGCCACAATTTGAACTAGACCACACTTTATGTACCCACACACGTAATCTTATCGGACCGTCATTATACAACTGACCATATGCATTGTTTATGCTTGATAATAAAATGCATATAAAAATGAATTTGCTAAATTTATTCATTTGAAAAATTATTTTCGTTAATAATATCAAGCAGGATTTTGTATGTTTTGTTCGAAGAATTTACAATAATTAATGTAACAGGTACTGACTTATTTTGTTTTTTAAAATAGAAAAAACAAGACAACTTCTTGATGTCCAAATTTGAACACGTTTTAATATCAGAAATTTCATCTATCACAATCGAGTCTGACTTTAATGTAACCAGATGCGATTTTTCAAAAGAACGTTGAAAGATTTTTACATCAAAATTTTTATCAAATTCTGTTAGGCAATCCGGATTTTCTTTATCAATATTTTTTATAATTTGAGCATATTCTTCAGAAGAAAATGTAACAGCATTTAATAAGGAAAAATCTGAATTATTGTAAGCTAACTGATATTGCTTTAGCAACGGAATAAAAACATCTACAGACTCTGAAACACCTGTTTTATAGACGAAAAAGAGAAAGAAAAATAAAATCAATTTTTGTAAAAGTCTCACCATATCAACATTTAGTATAAAAATAGTCTAAATTATTAACTATTCATGTTAAATTTTCAGGTTAACAATCTTATAGAAACAAGATTTTTTCCATTATAAGTTATTAATTATGAAGATATTATGTTTTATTTATATTTCAAGAGCTTTTTCTTTAAATCTAATAACACCCAATAAGCTACAATTGTAGTGTGGCCATTTGGTGTAAAGCTCTCTATTTTTGAAGCCCAACCATTATTTGGCAATTGCCTGTCCAATAATAAAAGATAAAGATCTTCGCTAATATTTACTTCATCTTCTAAAATTGAAATCATTAACAACGCTTCACAGAAGAGATCTATATTTTTTGAATCGTCCTGATTATTTAAATCCGAAGATTGTATAAAAGGTGAAATAAATTTCCTGTAAATGGTGTCAATCAGCGTTACTTTGTACCTATTAAATAATTCATTTGAAATGCATTTGCCAGCTTTCAGATTTACTAATTGTAAGGATTTATGTAATAAGCCATAATTTGCTGCATTTTCATTTTCAATTAAATCTGCATTGATTGTGTAATCCAATATTTTTTTGATTTGGGTTGTGTCTTTCAAATATTTATTACAAAGCATGCAGACAGATTCGCGCTGATAGCTGGTCAATGATTCATTGGACGCTAATTTATCTTCAATTTGTTTTTTGCTTTGGTAAAAAGTTTTATTGTTATTAAAACAAACACCTTTAAAACACCAGATTGTTCTTGCTAAATCACTGTATTTCTTAACAATTACTGAATCATTCGATTTTTGTTTATTATAGTATCTATTTAAAACAGGATAAACAATTAATGACTCAAAATAATCGGGTTTGCTATTTCCGTTTAGTGTACTGTCTAATAATACAGTGACTTTTTTAACAGACTCATCCACCAAACTTTTAAATTCATTACAATCTTGTGAGAATACTGCGCTCTGCAACAATAAGATGATAATCAACGAAAAAAATCTGTTTAGCATACACTAATTTAATAATAATAATTCCATTTCAATTAATTAAAAGTATAGTGTTTTATCTGAATATACTATTCTACCTGCTTGAATTCTATTAAAACACAAAGAAATGAAAATTCAAAATGAGCTCCAATGCTATCTTGATTTGCAGAAGTAAGCAATAACATTATAAACAAAATGCTAGCAGCAAACCCATTTTTGTACAACATTAATATCTAAAGTAATATAAAAATATATTGAGATGAGTAAACTGCTTCCAAAAAAAATCAATTTAATTATTATATTCACCATGCAAAGTTCCAGTTTACGGTACTTGGTATTTAAACACAGGCTTTTTGAAACACCATAACACATCCATATCTGAGAAAATCAGTCGGCTTAACATTTTTGAATTTGGATGCCTATTGTTTTTGTTGTTTTTGATATTTATTCGATTTATTTATATTTTCTCTTATGACACCGACCTTGAAGGTGTTGAATTTGCGTTGGTACATTTTGTACAAATGATTGTAGATAAAGGTCATTTATACGGCAATGCTGCAAAATTTCCATATTTACTGGTAGTGCATGCGCCATTGTATTATTATGTGATGGCTGCCATTATGAAAATTGGAGCCATTGATGTGGTACAAGATGTACATACGATGTATATCATTGGGAGAACTATTTCTTTCTTGCTGCTTTTTGTAAACTTTTATGTACTCAACAGAATAATAAGTTTACTTAATCCTGAATTCAGGTATCGGATAATTACACTGGTCATTTTTATGTTGTTTTTGCCCGGACATTTTTATGCCTGCAGACCGGACAGTTTTAAGCTTACTTTTTTCATCTTGTTTTTATATCAATCCTTACTGTTTATAAAAACTGAAAAGAAATCACATCATCTGTTTGGTGTACTTTTTTTCCTGCTTAGTATCCTAAGCAAACAAGATGTGCTGCTATATGGATTCTTACTTTATGGTATATTTTTTATTAAGGAAAGAAAACTAATTTACCTGTTGACGCCGATATTTATCCTTACATTTATTTTGGCTTGCATCTATATTTATTATTTAATAAGCGGCATTAATCTGATTAAAGAACTGTTCTTTTATAATTTGCAATATGACAGTGATATGTCTATCAATTTTTTGTTGATTACTTGTCACTATGTACGAATTTTCCCTTTGTTTTTCGTTAGTCTTATAAACATAAAAAGCAAAAGCAAACTGACAATTTCATTATTTGCATTAAGCATTAGTTATATAGTAGTTAGTACGTTGATGATGTTGAGAACCGGTTCTAATATTAACTATACGTATGAATCTGTGATTCTATTGCTATTGAATATTGTGTTGGTGATAAAAGAACGAAATGTTCAACTGAGTAAACGTTTTCTGGCAATTGGAAATCTTGCGATCAGCACCTATATAATCTTGTTGTTTTTATTCAATCATATTCTTTATTACAAGTCTTATTTTCTATCCGAAAATGAATTAAAATACAGAGATGAGTTTGTCAGCAGTCAGCATTCCGCTGAAAAAATAAAAAAAATAATTGACCGGCAAGTGTTGTTTATTCCGGATATGAAATTTTACATATTTTATACAAATTCAACTATGATTTACGGAGCAGACTGGCACTATGACAGATATTGTGAAATTGGTTTAAACATAAAAATAAAACCTAAGTTTATTCACAATCCAATTATTGATGAATACGACAAACAATTTACGAATGGTGTGGTACAATATATTTTGGTGGAAGATAATTACAAATCAAAATACCATGTAGCTGCCTATTATCCTTGTTTTGATTTTTACCAACAGGTTGACAACTTTCTGTTATATAAATACAAACCAAGTTAAAAACAGTGAATCTGATTCAAAAATATAAGCTTTATTATTTGCCGGTTTTGCTGATTATTTTTACGGTTTTACTGTTAAAAATAATTTTTGTATTTAGTTATTCTGTAGACAATGGCGGTTTGGAATTTTACTTCATAAATATATTCCAGCATTTACATACAGGAAAACCGTTGTATCCTAATCCTGAACTATTTCCCTACTCGAATTGCTTGTACACACCGGTATATTTTCATGTACTTCAAATTTTTATTGGGTTATTACACCTAGATCCTAAAACAGATATTTATGAATTACTTGTTTTAGGACGAAGCATTTCAATTGCATTGGTAATCGGACAATGCATTTATATTGTAAAAATAATCAGTAAATACAAAACAGGCTTTTATATCCAACTTGTAAGCGTAGGGCTTTATCTGCTTTTGCTTACCGATCATATTTTCGCTACACGACCAGATGCATTTAAACTCTTTTTTTTAAGTGCCTTTTTATATCATTTAATAAACTACTATTTTCACAATTCTACTAAAAAACATTTCATTCTTTCTTTAGTGTTTTCACTTTTAGCCATCTTTTCCAAACAAGATATTATTATCCATATCACCCTTTGTTATTTCACTGTTCTTTTACTAAAAAGAAACAAACTTGCATTCTACCATTTTTTTGTATTTGCTATTTTGTCTGTATTAATATTTACCGGCTGCTATTTTATGTATGGTGAATTTTTCTTTGTGAATACCATTTTATTAAATATTCAGCAAGTTAATGAGCTTCATAAATCATACTTAATAAATATCATACCGCTTAGTATTATCCGCACATTACCACTATTATTGTTAGCTGTTTATAATTTCAAAAAATACAATCAGCATCCGTTTAAAAATGAAGTCAAATTTATCAGTATTTTATCCTTTGGTTTATATTTTTTATCGCATATTTTGATTACCCGTGCAGGTGCCAATTTAAATTACACCTATGAACTGATTTTGATT
>JBIKPT010000152.1:0-6868 GCA_044357355.1 Chitinophagales bacterium | reverse complement strand
GGTTAAAAAAGAAGCAACGATCATGCGGACTCTGTTGTGCATAAATCCGGTGGCATTGAGTTCGCGCATACCTGCATCTACAATCGGATAGCCGGTTTTCCCTTCACACCACGCTTTAAATTCCGCTTCATTGTTACGCCATTTTATCTTGTCGTATTTTTCATGAAATGATTGCGTCACCACTTTTGGAAAATGATGTAAAATCATCATGTAGAAATCGCGCCATATCAATTCGTTCAGGTACTTCTCGCCTTTCGCGGCAATACTTTGCCTTGCCAGTTCACGAATAGACACAGTACCAAAACGCAGGTGCACACTGATTCGTGAAGTGCCTATGATGCTTGGTATGTCTCTCGTTTCAGCATACTGCTGCATGATAGAATCATTAACCGTTTTAACTGGAAAGTCTATAGTATCCTTACTAAATCCCATTTCCTCTAATGAAATGCATGACTTACTGTTTATTGTCTTAAAAAAATTAGCAGCATATTTTTCTGTAGGATATGATTTTAAATAAAAATCATTCAGCTTCAGTTTCCACTTTTTACTGTACGGCGTATACACTGTGTAAGGCTTACCATCGTCTTTGGTTACTTCGTCTTTCTCAAAAATCACCTGATCTTTGTAAGTCAGAAATTCAATTTGCTGTTCCTGTAACAATGACTTTAACTGAGTATCTCGCTCTGTAGCATAAGGTTCATAATCATGGTTGGCAAATACTTTTTTTACTGGATACGTTTTAATAATTTCTTTCCATACATCTAATGGTTTTCCATAAAACACAAGTAAATCGCTGCCTATCGCATTTAATTTCTTTTTAATTCTTGTAATTTCCTGATGTATAAAAGCAACACGACTATCCTTTGTTAAAATCGATTTCTTATCTTTTAATTCATCAAGAATATTAGTGTCGAAAATAAACACTGGCAAAACCGGAAACCCTGATTTTAAAGCATGATACAAGGCTGCATTATCCTGTAAACGTAAATCGCGGCGAAACCAGTGAAAAGATAAGTCGTGTGTCATGTGTCGTGCGTCATTCAATAAGATAAATTCTCTAATTCTGTAAAAGTAAAAACTACAATTAAACTAAACCAAATGTTGACCGAAATGTTCAGCAACCAGTGCTTTAAATTCAACAAAAACCTGTTTAGTAACGAAGTTGTCGAGCCAGCGTTCATCGATACGTTTTACCCATCTGATACCACGAATTACATTGGTCAGGAAAATTTCGTCTGCCTGATATAATTCCTGTACTGTTATCGTTTTTTCTGTAATTTTTGTATCCGTTAATCTGGTAAGCAATAATTCTCTTAACACACCAGCCACCGGTGCATCACTCAATGGCGGCGTGTAAATCAAACCCTCTTTTACAATAAAAATATTATAAATGGATGCGTCTGCAATAGTTCCGTTTTCATTCATCACCACAGCCTCTTCAAAATCATTTTCTCTGGCATATTTCAATGCTGCATCGTAGATTGCTCTGTCTGTATGTTTAAGATTCGCAAAAAAATCGATTGGTTTCTTATGTTTTGGAAATAACGTAATGTTGATTCCTTCGTCTTTCCATTCATATTTAACTGATTCCAACGGCCTAAGGGTACAGTTCCATTTTAAAGCTGAAATTTCAGGCATGTACTCGTGTGCTCTGTTTTTCTGCACTTCCAAACGCAATCTGAAATTTTTTAAGCCTTTTTCTATGCATTCGTATTTCAGCAGTCTCAACATACGGTCTTCCACCTTGTATTCCGTTTCATCGATATTGACAGCTTTGAGGCTGTTGAACAAACGTTTCACATGCAGATTTTTAAACACCAATCTGCCGTTCACTACTTTTATTGTTTCTATCAATCCGAAATCTGTCATTGTACAACTTAATGCTAATATATAAAAAAAGAGACGCAAGATGCGTCTCTAAACATTACGAAAACAAAAACAGTTTCATAGACTAACAAATTGTCTTGATTGAAAAATAGAAATTGCACTACATTCTGAATTTAGTAAAGAATACAATCATAAAGTAAATCATCATGCTGCCGTCATAAATAATTTTAATCCACCATTTGGAGACTTTATCAGATTTTAGAAACGTAAAAATCTGTAATAAAATCAGTAATATCCAAATAGAAATAATGGTAGAATCAGTTAAATACTTATTTGGCATATGATTCCAGTTGACCAGCATAAACATAAACAGAATGGAAAAAGAATAAATAATACCTAATGCAAGTACTATATATTTTGATGGTTTAATACCTAAAACTGCCGGAATAGTTTTTACGTTGGATGCCTTATCTGTCTCTGCATCATTAATATCAAAAGGCAATGTGATAAATAAAATAAAAATGAATTGAGTAAGAAACATCAACATTACTAATCTTGTTTGATCAGGATGATTGTCATAATATAATGACTCTGTGTAAGGCAAAATAACAGAAGTAGCACTCCATACGAATGCAATTAAAAATATTTTTATAAAAGGAAAATCACGTAATCGTGTTTTAATACCGAATGGTTTTAAGATTTGAACAGGATATAAAACTGAAATAAATCCGATTAAAATCAAGACTACAATGGTTTCAGATTGCAAGAAAAATGTAAAAACAATTGCTAAAATTCCTGAGCCGTAAATAGTGATTTTATTAAACGTCGGATATTTTTCAAACCATTGTACGACTAATTCTTCTTTGTTGGTATACTCACCTTTTTGGTAATAAACCCATCGGCTGATTTGATACACAAACCAGGTAGAAAAAAATATCTGTGCGGATAAATACCATAAAGACTCAACATAAATATCGATAAAATACCTGTTTGCCCACATGAAACAAACAGCTGCAATGGCAATAAACAGATTGGTTTCTATTAATAGTTTAAGCAGTCTATGCATAAAAAAAACCCGAAAGGTTTGACTTTCGGATTTCAATATACAATTTTAAAAGTATTGCTGTTCTAAATTTCTGATTAACAAAATGAACGACTGTTAGTATAAATACTTCAGTTTCATTTTAGGATTAATCTTTTTCAGTGTTTCAAAAATCAATTTAATCACACCTTCCACATCAGATTTTGCTACCGTTTCCACGGTTGTATGCATGTATCTCAATGGTAAAGAAATCAAGGCACTCGGAACGCCACCGCCATTATAAGCAAATGCATCGGTATCGGTTCCGGTCACTCTGCTGGCTGCATCACGCTGAATGGCAATTTTTTCTTTTTCTGCAGTATCGAGAATCAGTTCACGAATTATACTGTGTACTGCCGGTGCATATGTAACTACAGGTCCTTTGCCGCACTTAAAGTCACCATGTTCTTTTTTATCAATCATTGGAGTAGAAGTATCATGGCAAACATCCGTTACAATAGCAATATTCGGATTAATTTTACGCACTATCATTTCAGCACCTCTTAAGCCTACTTCTTCCTGCACCGAATTACAGATATATAATCCAAATGGTAATTTCGTTTTACTTTCTTTCACCAACCTTGCCACTTCTGCAATCATAAAACCACCGAGTCTGTTATCCAATGCTCTTCCTGTGTAGAATTTCTTATTCAGAATCATTAATTCATCTTCATACGTAATTACACAACCAACATGGATGCCCATTTTTTCCACTTCTGCCTTGCTGGAAGCACCTACATCTATCGTGATATTTTTGATGGTTGGAGCAGTATCTTTAGATGTATCTCTTAAATGAATGGCAGGCCAGCCGAAAATACCTTTCACGATACCTTTTTTAGTATGGATATTTACACGCATAGATGGTGCAATCATATGATCTGAACCTCCATTTCTAATGACATTAATAAGTCCGTCGTCTCCGATATAACTAACAAACCAGGAAATTTCGTCAGCATGTGCTTCAATAACCACTTTAAATTCCGCTTCCGGATTCACCACACCATAAACAGTTCCATAATGGTCAACATGATATTCGTCAATGTAAGGTTTTAAATAATCCAGCCAGATTTTTTGCCCTTCTGCTTCAAAGCCTGTTGGAGATGCATTGTTGAGATATTTAAATAAAAAATCTTCTGCTTTCTTGTCAATTGAATATTTCATTGTATGTATTTAGTGAACAAAATTAATGATTTATATAAATTAAGTGCATCAAAAAAAGTGATATTGTGATAGATATTGAACATTGTAAATTCTTAATCTACTCACTATCAGTTCATTTTCAGAATGCAAATGTACTATTTATCTTCAAATAATAATACTATTTAACCAAAATGTACTACGTGTCAGTACCTATAATAAAATACGTGACATATTGTATTTCGACCGCATCCTTAATTAAATAGATTTGTCAAAAAAACGATGAAAAGACTTATCATTTACATTTTAGTGTTTATAGTTTATGTAAACTCTTATGCCAAAGCCGGTTTTAAAATTGGTGCCGGTATTGGTATCAGCGCGGCAAAAATTAAAGAGAAATATTATTCTGACCGAAATAAAAACATGTTGGCATTTGATGTTGCCATTCCGATGGAAATAAAAGTTGCCCGATATTTTGCTATTCAACCTGAAATCCATTTTATACAAAAAGGATTTTCATTGAATTATGATGGTGTTGGTGGTATTAATAAAATCTACAGAAGAAGAAATTACATTGAAGTACCTGTCAATTTTAAGTTTATTTATCCGTTTAAAAATAAGTCGTCAGTTAATGCTTATATAGGTGTTGGATTTGGCTATGCGCTCTCTAATAAACAAATCACAAAGTTTGAAAATAGAGAAAAACAAAGTGAAAAATTCCCGTATGATAATAATTTGGACGATGACAATATTGCTTACAGACGATATGATATCATTTTACCTATTGGTTTTGGGTATGAATACAAAATAAATGACAAATTTGCGGTTTATGCAGATTTACGATGGAGTCTGGATGTAAATAACAACATTCAATATAAAAACAAACCGGACCCGACACCTCGTTATTTCTACAGAAATTTCATTTTTAGTTTAGGCATGTATTTCATAGCAAAAGAAAGATAAAAAAAGCGGAACGTTTAACGTTCCGCTTTTTTATTATCGCAATCTAAAAAAGTTAGAATTTTAATTCATCTAAAGGAATAATTTGTTGTTGCACAACGTCGCCGTTAAATGCACAAATATCAAACTTTAAGGTTACCGGTGTTGCATTCCAGTCTATATTAACTACACCAAAATTCAAGGCTCTGTAAGCATTTCCTACACGGAAAGGATTTACGGAAGCATTGCCTTCTGTATGCGTCAATCCGCTGGAAGTAAAATCATAGATAGGATACTGACCTGCAGGAGCACGTTTGCTGATTTCTGCATAATGTACGTCGCCACTAACCACAAACACACCTTCTGCGTTGGCATCTTTTACTGTTTTATAGAATTTCTCCATTTCGTGCGGATAGTTTGCCCATGTTTCCCAGCCATTGTGCGCAGTACTGAATTGTGTACTGGATACTACAATTCGAACGGTAGCCGGTTTTTGCAATTCCTGTTTCAGCCAGGCCCATTGTGCAGCACCTAAAATGGTTTTTGTTGTATCTGCTGTTGGCGAAATAGGTTCATTGCTAAGTACATCTAAAAATGTTCTGCAATCCAACATAATCACCTGCACTCTGTGTGCTGCATCACCATACAAGTAGGAAGTGTAGATACCTTCACGTGTTCTGATATCAGAGGTGGACGGTACTTGCCAGAACTGCATAAATTTTTCTTTCGACTGCACTTTGTACGGAAATTCTTTACCTGCATTGTTTAATCCATAATCATGGTCATCCCAGGTAGCAATACAAGCTAAAGAAGATCTGAAATTGTTATAATCAGGATTATTTTTCAGTAAATCATATTGAGCCTGAATCCAGGCCGGATAATCCGGAGTGCTCAGAATATTGTCAGCATACATATTGTCACCCATGGCAATATACAAGTCTGCATTTTTTGCCTGCATATTTCTGAAAATAGACAAATTTCCGGTCTGATAGCAACACGAAGAAATGATGATTTTTTCCAGGTTCAAACTTAGGTCGTTCTGACCGATACCCGGCTGCGTACCTGTAGGAATACAGGAAGTGATAACAATAAATGAAATTACTAAATAAACTATTCTTTTCATAAAGGTGGATTAAGACCAAATTTATGAATTTTAGGTGAATAATTATTTTTATTGTTCACAAAAATTACAAAGGAATATTTCCGTGTTTTTTCTTTGGTGAATTCACTACTTTATTTTCCAGCATCTGGAAAGCTTTAATCAGTTTAATTCTGGTTTCTTCCGGCTTAATTACTTCATCAATAAACCCACGCGCTGCCGCTTTGTAAGGATTGGCAAATGTTTCCGTATACTCATCTACTTTTTCCTGCAATTTGGCTTCCGGATTTGCAGCTTGTTTTATTTCATTTTTAAAGATAATTTCAGCAGCACCTTTAGGTCCCATGACCGCAATTTCTGCCGTTGGCCAGGCAAAATTCATATCAGCGCCAATATGTTTTGAATTCATTACATCATAAGCACCGCCATATGCTTTTCGGGTTATCACGGTTACTTTCGGAACAGTGGCTTCACTTAATGCATATAATAATTTTGCTCCATTTACAATAATTCCATGCCATTCCTGATCGGTGCCTGGCAGAAATCCCGGAACATCTACTAACACTAATAATGGTATATTAAAGGCATCACAAAAACGGGTAAACCTCGCGCCTTTCCTGCTGCTGTTGATATCGAGCACACCGGCTAAATAAGCAGGTTGGTTGGCAACAATGCCTATGCTTCGACCGGCAATTCTGGCAAACCCAACCACTATATTTTCAGCAAATGCTTTGTGTACTTCAAAAAATGAATCTTCATCTGTTGTGTGTGCAATCACATCACGA
>JBIKPT010000034.1:0-20665 GCA_044357355.1 Chitinophagales bacterium | reverse complement strand
AAGCTGAAAAAGACTGTAATGAATATTTAGATAAGTTTCCTTCTTATGAATACTACCTTGGTAAAACGTTTATTTTGTTGAGTGATATTTATAAAGATGATAATAAATTATTACAGGCAAAAGCCACTTTGCAAAGTTTACTGGATAACTATTCTCAGGATGATGATGTGAAAGCGGAAGCACAGCAAAAACTGGATGTTATTCTTGCCAGCGAAATGGATAATTCAAGATTAAAACAACAGGATAACGGGCTGCAAATGCAATTTGATAACGATAAATAAATTGTCAATATACAGTCTTAAATTTTTAGAATAGTTGTTTTAATATCAGTAAGAAATTATAAAAGAAAGAACATGAACAGATCAAAAAATATACTTATCATATTCAGCACAATATTTTCGCTTTCTGCCATTGCACAAACTAACGTGGATACCTTACCGCAGTTAGATGAAGTGGATATCGTAAAAGCGTATGAACCCATTCTGATATCGTCGAATAAAGTGCCGTTTGGTCCCAGTTTGCCGAATATTGTAAAAACAAAACCAGATCCGCAAACCTATACATACACTGATGCAAAAGGAAAAATAACTTACGGACCGGAAGATATCAGACCTATGAAGTCAGCAGGAAAAAAGCCTGAAAAAAATCAGTTCTTTTATGCTAAGATAGGCTTCGGATATCCGTTAACACCATTGGCAAAAATTGTCATCACCAACCCGATTCAAACAAAATATCGTGCTGGTCTGGATGCTGATTTTATCATGACGTTTAAAAATAAAAAGGAATACCAGAATTACACAGATTTTAAAATCAAAGGATTTGGAGAATATTTCATAAAGAAAAAAGTATCCATTGGTGCAGAGTTGTTTTATCGATTAAACCAGCATAATTTTTATGGTTTTTCAGATGTCATCACGAATAGAGATTCTCTGAAAACAAACTTTAATCGTTTTGGTGGTGCCATTAAATTGCGCGGCATTGAAGAGTCAGATTACTATTATAACGGTGAAGTAAATTTTACCTCAGTCATCAATAAAAATATTTTTCATAAACCCAAAGAATTAACTGTTGGTGTAAATGCAGAAGCTGGTTATAATTTCAAGAAAAACTATTGGTTAGGTGCAAAGTTAAATGTGACGAATGTTTCCTATAAAGACAATTATCAGGATACCATGTTTTTGGCGTTTTTAAATAATCAGAATCATTTTACGGTACAGGCAATTCCATACGGAAAATTTAAATTTAAAATCTGGCAGCTCAAAGCCGGACCCAATTTGATTGTTACTAACAAAACGTTTTACATCTTACCGGAAATTGAAAATCAATTACAGATTTATAAAGATTATTTAGTAATGTACAATGAATGGAAGACACAGGTGAGAATTAACAGTCTGAATAATTTATCTTTAGAAAACCCTTTTTTAGTTACCGATAATTACAATAATTCCATTGATGAAGTGCGGACCATTGCTGGTTTACGAGGAAGTGTAAAAGGCTTCGGTTATGATGTTAGATTTAGTCAATTAGTTTCGAGAACCAATGCGCAATTTGTCAATAATGTATTCTTGCCCACTTCCAGCGAAGAAATTAGTTTTGGTGTTCAAAGTATTGCCAGCCTGAAATCGTGGAATCCGCACATCGGTATTTCGTACAATAAAGGAAACCAATTCGGTGCAAAAGCCTGGTTTGATTATTTTATCTACAATAAGAATACAGCAGTGGAATTATCTTATTTGCCATCGTTTAAAGCTGGTTTCTCGGCTTTCTACAACTGGAAAGAAAAATTGTATGTCAACATCGATATCACCGGACAAAGCAAAGTGAATGCGATTCAAAACGACTTAGGTGGTTTTATTCCGGATGCAAAAACGATAATTCCAATCAAAGGATTAGTAGATGTGAACTTATCGGCCAACTATTTCATTACCAAAAATATCGGCATTTTCGTAGATTTAAATAATTTGGGTTTTCAGAAATGGCAACGTTTTTATCGCTATCCAACCTATACCTTTCAGGTTATTGGCGGCGTGAAGTTGAGTTTTTAATACCAATTTGTCATTTCGAGCAAAGCTAGAAACCTTGTTGAATTCAGTTAGTGACTTTAATTGAAAGTTATAAGCAAGAATTTTAAAGAATAATTGCTCAAAATTTTTAACTTTGCTTCGATGGTAGAGCTGATTCAACAATTATTACTTAAAAACAATTGCGTTATTATTCCAAATTTCGGCGCGTTTATCGGGAATTATAATCCTGCTGAAATTCGGTTGATGGAAAATAAGATTTTTCCACCATCTAAAATCATCGCTTTCAATCGTTCCTTGCAACAAAATGATGGTTTGTTAATTAATGCGGTGGCTCATCAATTTGCAGTTTCTTATCACGAAGCAGAAGTACAAGTAACTTCTTTTGCCAAACAATGTAACGATATATTAGAACTTAATAAGAGCTTGATTCTAAAGGAAATCGGTAGATTTTCTATAGATGCGGAAAATAAGATTCAATTTCAGCCGTATTACTCCAAGAATTATTTATTAGATAGTTTCGGACTGTCTGCCATGCAGCTTCAGCCTGTTCAACGACTAAAAGATGCAGAAGCGGATATTAAAGAAACGTATCAACGAATATTGCATCCTGAACGCATGGAAGATGCAGTTACCACTAGACAAACTTCTTCTAAGGCTGCTTATTGGTTTACAGCAATACTGGCCGTTTCATTTTTAGGTGCTTCTCTTTTTATGAATCTTCAGAAAAGCGGAACCTATCAGAATCAATCATCTATGTTGCCTGTTTTTTCCAAAACTACATCTGAAGGTAATAAAAAGGAAGTTATTCCGGCACCAGCAGAGCAATTACCAGTCAATACTTCTCAGCCTCAAATTTTGAAAGCAGCAGTTGTGGCTCCTGTTAAATCGGTTTCCACAAATAAATCATACATAGTAATAGGTGCATTTTTCGATGAAATACGTGCCAATAAACTAAAGGCAGAAGCTGAAGAAAAAGGATATATTGTAAATGTAGCCAAAGAAGATGCGAATGGTTTATTTCGCACAACTGTGCTTGTGGAGAATGAGGATATCGAAAATAGCTTGCAGAAAATTAAGTTAGAAATAAATCAACGTGCCTGGATTTATTGTGTTAAATGCAATCTGAAATAACAGCCAATTGTTATAAGATAATAGTTATATGGTTTTATAATTTTAATGATATTTCTTCTGATTTCTAAAAACGTATAACATATAACGATTAACTTATTTACCAATGATTTCCTGTGCCAATATTCATAAATCCTATGAGCAACTACAAGTACTGAAAGGTGTTTCACTTGAAATCACTAAAGGCGATTTGGTTTGTATTGTTGGTCCATCCGGCGCAGGTAAATCCACTTTATTGCATATTATCGGAACGCTGGATAAAGCAGACAGCGGCACCGTGACCATCAATAATCAACAAATTTCATTATTAAAAGACAAGGAGCTTTCCGATTTCAGAAATCAGCATTTAGGTTTCGTTTTTCAGTTTCATCATTTATTACCCGAATTTACAGCAATGGAAAATGTGTGTATTCCCGCTTATATTGCAAAAAAGAATGAAGCAGAAACGAAGAAAAGAGCCAAAGAGTTGCTCGATTTTTTAGGATTAAAAGACCGATTGAATCATAAGCCGAACGAACTTTCCGGCGGCGAGCAGCAGCGCGTCTCCGTGGCACGGGCACTCATGAATCAGCCTTTGGTGATTTTAGCAGATGAGCCAACCGGCAATCTGGATACAGAAAGGAGCGAGGAACTGCATCAGTTATTCTTTGATTTAAAGAAAGAATTCAACCAGACGTTCATTATTGTAACGCACAATGATCTGTTAGCCAATAAGGCAGATAAGAAATTTGTGATGAAAGACGGATTGATAATCAGCCATTAATGAACTTCATTTGTTGTTTTACTGATCTTCTGTTACCAATTTACTCTTGACTATTGACTAATGTCCAATGTGATTGTTAATTATCTCATAACATCATTTTCAAATCGCAGTATTTTCAATTTCACAAATTAAATACTATCTTTGCACTCCAAATTTAGCTGGACCTGTAGCTTAACTGGATAGAGCATCGCACTACGGATGCGAAGGTTAGGGGTTCGACTCCCTTCAGGTTCACTAAATTTTGTTTTTTAGTTTGTAAACAATTGTGTGTAAGCTATTTGGAAATGATGGATTTATTTCCGATATTTGCACCTCTTAAAAGAAAAAATTATGGCAAGGTTTTGTGATTTATCAGGTAAAGGTCCAATGTCAGGAAATAGTGTTTCTCACTCTAACATCAAAACGAAGAGAAAATTCTATCCAAACTTACAGAAAAAGACGTTTTTTATTCCTGAGTTAGACAGATGGATTGAGTTGAAAGTATCTACTTCAGCAATCAGAACCATCAACAAAAAAGGTATTTACACGTACTTAAAAGAATTACAGAAAAAAGGTGAAATTCAATTAGGTTTCTAAAATTCAGCAACAATGGCAAAGAAGAAAGGCAATAGAATTCAGGTAATATTAGAATGTACTGAACACAAAACATCCGGTTTGGCTGGTGTTTCTCGTTACATTACTACTAAAAACAGAAAAAATACACCTGAAAGAATCGAGTTGAAAAAATTCAATCCGATTATGAAAAAAGTAACTGTTCACAAAGAAATAAAATAATAAGTCATGGCAAAAGTATCCAAAAACGCGAAAGTAGACAGAGGTAAGAATGTTGGTGAATCCAAAAACATGGTGAAAATCATCAAGTTCGTTCGTTCTGATAAATCAGGTGCATATTCTACTCGTGAAAAAGTAGTACACAAAGACTTATTACAGGATGCTGTAAAAAGTATGTAATGAATTGATTATAAAAAGAATATATAGCTTCTCTGAATTGAGAGGCTTTTTTGTTTATATTTGATTTCTAATAAACATCTATCACTAATCATTTAATATCTAGATCTTGGGCATTTTTGATAAAATATTCGGTAAAACTAAATCTGCAGAAGAAATTGCAGCGGACGAAAAACACCTGAATGACGGATTGGAAAGGACCAAACAAGGATTTTTCTCTAAAATATCTAAAGCAGTTGCAGGTAAATCCACCATTGATATTGCATTTTTAGATGAATTGGAAGAAATTCTCATTTCATCAGATGTTGGTTTACCGACCACCATAAAAATTATTGATAGATTAGAAGTACGTGTGGCAAAAGATAAGTATCTGAATGCAAATGAGTTAAATCAGGTACTGAAAGATGAGATTGGCAATATCTTAGCCGAAAATAATACCAAAGATTTAACTGATTTTATACCGAACACAGATAAAAAACCATATGTGATTATGGTAGTTGGCGTAAATGGCGTAGGTAAAACCACCACCATTGGAAAATTAGCGTATCAACTGAAAAAAGCCGGTAAAGAAGTACTGTTAGGTGCAGGTGATACCTTTCGTGCAGCTGCAGTAGAACAATTGAACCTTTGGAGCGAGCGCGTTGGCGTGCAAATCGTAAAGCAGGCAATGGGCTCGGATCCGGCAGCTGTGGCATTTGATACTGTACAAAGCGGTGTGGCAAAAGGCGTCGATGTGGTCATTTTAGACACTGCAGGTCGTTTGCACAACAAACAAGGCTTGATGGATGAACTTTCCAAAATCAAAAAAGTGATGTCGAAAGTAATTCCGGACGCACCACACGAAGTATTACTGGTGCTGGATGCATCTACCGGACAAAATGCATTGGAACAAGCCAAGCATTTTTCTGCTGCAACTCAAGTAACTGCATTGGCATTAACTAAATTAGACGGCACCGCAAAAGGCGGTGTAGTGTTGAGTATTGCAGACGAGTTCAAAATACCAATAAAATATATAGGTTTAGGCGAAAAAATGGAACAACTGCAGGTGTTCAACCGTCAGGCATTTATTGAGACCTTGTTTGAATAGTGCTAAGGTTGCAGATTGAAACCTCAAAAATATTTTCATTAAAATTTATGGAATTTGCATAGTTTTTGTCTCTCTATAGACAAATGATAACATATGCAAATAGAACTGATAAACACTAAAATTCACACGCTTAGAGATGTAAAAGTAATGCTCGACTATGATTTAGCAGCACTTTATGAAACAGAAACTAAAAATTTAAAACGTCAAGTTAATAGAAATATTGAAAGATTTCCAGAAGATTTTATGTTTCAATTAACAAAAGAAGAGTTTGATAACTTGAGGTGCCAACATGGCACCTCAAGTTATGGCGGAACAAGATACTTACCTTATGCATTCACAGAACAAGGTGTAGCTATGCTGAGTAGTGTACTTAGCAGTCAAAAAGCAATTGAAGTAAACATAGCCATTATGCGTGCTTTTGTAAAAATGAGACAATACGCAATGAATCATAAAGAACTGGCAGAGAAATTGCTGGATCACGATAAGCAATTGGATGATGTGAACGAAGTCTTAAATTATCTGATGACAGAAAAGAAATTAGAAATAGAGCAACAAGAACGACCAAGAATTGGATTTAAAATTTGATATTTGTGCTAATAAATGATTTTGAAAAAATCCATTTTTATACTTTCCATTTTATTGCAAACTTTTTCGTTTGCACAAAAATCTGCAACCTATTTCCGTACAGTAGATTATTTTGATAAAGAAGACAGTACTAAAAATTTTGCAGTAGTTTACAGACCTAACGCACCGGCAAAAAAACTGCTGATTTTATTGCCTGCTTTCGGTGAGTCGCCTATGCTCGCAGAGCGTGAAACGAATATTCCAACCGTTGCAGCTATCAATGGAATATTAACGGTAATCTTGTCCAATAACGAAGGTTCCGCTTCTTTTCAGATTGACAATAATGCACAAACGTATTTAGACAGCATGATTCCGATTTTGCTGCTGCGCTATGGAATTCCTGATGATGCCTATTATTTGGGTGGTTTTTCACTCGGTGGTTCCGGTGTTATAAAATATGTTCAGCATTGCAATACTTTTGATATAAAACTAAAACCTAAAGCAGTGTTTGCCATCGATCCGCCTTTAGATTTTTTGCGGTTGTATAAAGTGTATGACAACTGGATGAACGATACCTCTAAATTTTATAATACTAACAAGCCTTTATATAAAATAACAACAGCTAAAATGCTCACTTATTTTCGTGGCGATTTGAATACAGCTTATGAAAATTATGTGCGTTTGTCTCCATATTGCTATGAAGACAAGAATAAATTTGGTATACGCTTATTTGAAAATACGCCAGTTACTATTTATTGCGAACCTGATTTTAATTGGGCAATGCAGGAAAAACACTGGAGTGCATATGATTTAAATATAACAGATAATGTTAGTTTTATTAATGAACTTAATAGAAATGGTAATAATCAGGCGCAACTTATTTTGACTCAAAATAAAGGCATTAGAAAGCTTATGAATATAAAACATCCGCATTCCTGGTCTATTGCAGATGCCACCGAAACGGTAAAATGGCTGTTAAAGTATTGATTTAACAGTCCAATAAAATCTGAATTTGTACCTTCGTATACTTAAATGAAAACAAAATCACATACAAAAGATAAATACAATGTCATCACTTTAGGCTGCTCTAAAAATTTAGTAGACTCTGAAGTATTGGTATCGCAATTAAAATACAACGATTTTGATGTAGAACATCAGTCTGAAAAGAAAGACGCCAACATCATTATTGTAAATACCTGTGGTTTTATCGACAGAGCGAAAGAGGAATCTATCAACACCATTTTATCTTACGCAAAACAAAAAGAAAAAGGCAAGATTGATAAATTGTATGTTACCGGTTGTTTGTCGCAACGCTACAAAGACGATTTAGAAGTGGAAATTCCGCAGGTAGATGCCTATTTCGGTACGCTGGAATTACCGCAGTTACTAGAAAAATTAAAAGCAGATTATAAACATGAATTAATTGGCGAACGATTTCTGACAACACCACAACATTATGCGTATTTAAAAATTTCAGAAGGCTGTAACCGTACTTGTACATTTTGTGCCATTCCGTTAATGCGCGGTAAACACGTTTCTAAAACCATAGAAGAAATTGTAGCAGAAGCCAGGAACTTAGCCAAACAAGGTGTGAAAGAAATTATGTTGATTGCGCAAGAGTTGACATACTATGGTTTAGATATTTACAAAGAACGTGCACTTTCAAAATTATTATACCAGTTGAATGAAGTTGACGGTATTGAATGGATTCGCTTGCATTATGCTTATCCAAGTAAATTTCCGTTAGATATTTTAGATGCGATACGCGATTGTGAAAAAGTATGTAACTATCTGGATTTACCATTGCAGCACGCCAATAACAATATTCTGAAGCGTATGCAGCGTCAAATTACACAGGCAGAAACACGCGAATTAATTCAACAAATAAGAACTAAAATTCCAGGCATTGCTATCAGAACAACGATGTTGGTTGGATTTCCTGGTGAAACGGAAGAAGACTTTCAGGATATGTGCAACTTTGTACAAGAAATGGAATTTGAACGCTTAGGTGTTTTTCAATATTCGCATGAAGATGATACAGCAGCACACGATTTTGAAGATGATATTGATACAGACACTAAAGAAGAACGCGCCAGCAGGCTAATGCAAATTCAACAGGAAATTTCTTTTCAGAAAAACGAAGAGAAAATAGGAAAGGAGTTTAAGGTATTAATCGACAGAAAAGAAAGTGGCTATTTTGTTGGACGCACCGAGTTTGATTCACCGGAAGTGGACAACGAAGTTCTGATTGACGCCAAAAAAAATTTCTGCAGAATCGGTGATTTCTGTATGGTTAAAATAAATGACGCAACTGATTTTGATTTATATGGAGAATTGGTCATTAGTCAATAGACAATGGTCAATAGTTTTATCTCAGCATCAAATGACTAAAAACCAATGACTATTACTCAAATACCTTTCTCACAAACCAACCTATTTTCTAAGCTTATTTTAGATTATATTTCTCAGCATGAAAATATAAAACCATTCTATAATTATGAAGTTAGTATTGATGCTATTGAAAAAATAATTGCAGATAAGCAAAAAGAAATTATTGACAGAAAGGTTTTAGTGGAAACGATCAAAAAACAATATGCTTGTCTTGAAATTTCTGCACATGTTTCTGTAAATATAAAATCACTTGAAAACCCGACGACTTTTTGCGTCGTTACGGCACATCAGTTGAATATTTTCGGCGGACCACTTTATTATATTTATAAAATAGCACAAACGATTTCCACGTGTAATCAACTAAAAGTAAAATACCCAAATTATCATTTTGTGCCTGTTTACTGGTTGGGTAGTGAAGACCACGATTTTGAAGAAATCAATCATATTTATTTATACAATAAAAAGATAGAGTGGCAAGATAAGCAAGGTGGTGCCACCGGTGAATATTCAACAAATAGTATCTCACCATTAATTGAAGAAATTAAAACTATTTTAGGCGAAAGTGCATTTGCAAATCAATTGATTGAAATTTTTCAGAAAGGATATGCACAACCAACGCTAACACATGCAACACGCTATTTAGCAAATGCCTTATTGGGTGCATATGGTTTAGTGGTCGTCGATGGAAATGATACAACGTTCAAGCAGCAATATGCAGCTATTATGCGCGATGAATTAGTTCATCAAAATTCGTTTAAATTAGTTACACAACAATTAGCGCAATTGGATGCTAAAGGCTATAAACAACAAGCTTTTCCGCGCGAAATCAATTTGTTTTATTTAAGTAAAAATTCCCGTGAAAGAATAGTAAAAGAAAATTCAGAATTCAGAATTCAGAATTCAGAATTAAAATTTACAGAAAGTGAAATATTGACAGAACTCGAAAATCATCCTGAACGCTTTTCACCGAATGTAATACTTCGACCTTTGTTTCAACAGAAAATTTTACCATCATTAGCATACATTGGCGGTGCCGGTGAGTTGAGTTACTGGCTGCAACTGAAATCTGTTTTTGATTTCTACAAAGTAAATTTTCCTCAGTTATTATTGCGCAATTCTGTTCTCTTAGTAAATGAAGCAACCGTAAAAAAGATTGATAAAATCGGGTTTGCATTACCGGATTTTTTCAGATCGACAGACGAACTTAAGAAAGAATTTATCGCTGGAAATACAGAAGAAAACATAGATATTACTGTTTATAAGATGGAGTTGGAAGCGACCTTTGCAAAAGTGCAGGAACTGACAAAAAGCATTGATGCCAGTTTGGTGAATGCAGTAGGTGCAGAACTACAAAAATCCTTGCAAAGTATAGATAGTATTGAGAAGCGATTGCTGAAATCATTAAAACAAAAAAATGAAACGGAATTAAATCAGATTGAAAAAATCAAAAATCAGTTATTTCCGAATAATTCATTGCAGGAAAGAGTAGAAAATTTTTCTGCATACTATGCTAAATACGGACAGGCATTTATTACAGATTTAATTGAAGAGATTGATATCTATAACAAGCAATTTTTGCTTATTCAGCTTTCTTAACAGTTGTCCCTGTAATTTTCGGTATACTTTTTGCTTTGTGTTTCATATGAAAATCAGATTTTTCTTAATAGCGTTTTTATTGTTCACTGCAGCAATATATGCATTGCCACCGGCAAGCGATGAACGTTACAATTCATTTTTCACCTGGACTGAAAACAAGAAACTGACCTGGGCAGATTTTCAAGGTGTTCCTGTCGAAAATGCTGCTGAGGTGGCCATGGCAACCTCAGCTGTAGAGTACTCTTATTACACCAAAAACAAGCAGGTTTTTTGGGCGATTTTAGCTAAATATTATCCTAAATTATCCTGGAGCAAAAAGAGTAAACAATCTGCTTATATTCTTCAGCATGAGCAATTGCATTTTGACATTACAGAATTATATGCTCGCTTATTTCGCAAACGTTTAGCTGAAAATATTAAATCAACCGGAGATTTATCCAAGATTTCAGGCATCAGTAGTACCATCATGAAAGAATGGCAAGAGGAACAGGACGATTATGATAAAGAAACGAATCATAGCATGAACGAGAAAAAACAAGCGGAATGGAATCTCAACTTAGAACAGAGATTGGAAGCATTGAAAGAATTTGCAAGTAAGTAACGTCATATGCAATTCCGTCGAGAATTTAATTCGTGATTGTTTTAGTATTTATTGAATAAAAACAGGATTTTTCAACGCAGGTATAATTTTATTTTCTTGTGTAATCTTATATAAGGTGTTGACCGCTTTTTCACCTTCAGAACCTAATTCCAGACTAAATGTATTGACATACAAATCAATATGTTGTTTGCAAACGGCAGCACTCATTTCCTGAGAATGTTGAGCCACAAAATCTTTAGACGACTCAGGATGAGCAAACGCAAATTCAATACTTCGTTTAATAATTCGTTCAACACTTAACTGTGTTTTCAATTCTATATTTCTTCGAATTGCGATACCACCTAAGGGAATTGGTGCTTTGTATGTTTGTTCCCAAAATTCACCTAAGTCTATAATTTTTTTCAAGCCTTTCTGCTCATATGTAAATCTGTTTTCATGGATAATAACACCGGCATCAAATTCATCACTCAATAGCTTGTGTTCAATATCAGAAAAAACTACAAACTCTTTTTGCTGAGCATTCGGATACTTTAACGAGAACAATAAATTGGCAGTTGTATATTTTCCCGGAATACAAATCCTGCTTTTCTCTACAGCTTCATCTGTTAAGCTGTTTTTTCCAATCAACATTGGACCGCAGTTATTGCCTAAAGCACTTCCGGAACGCATCAGTACATAATTTTCTGCAACATATGCATACGCATGATAACTTAACTTAGTGATGTCGAACTGTTGCTGAAATGCCGCCTGGTTGAGCTGTTCCACATCGGCAAAAACCAGGTTGAAATCCAGATCTTCTGTATCAATTTTATGGTGCAGCATTGCATCAAAAATGAACGTATCATTCGGACAAGGCGAAATAGCCAATGTTAGTGTTTGCATCGTGTAAATATAGATTGAAAATGTTATTTTTGATAAGTGAACCTACTTAAAAATTACAACATTTATTTACTTGCAATAGTTCTTGCTGTTCTGATAAATATTTTTACATGGCATTTGCCTTTTTTTTGGGACACGATTTTGACGTCTACCATCACACAATATTTTTTTGAACATGGTTTCCAAAATCTAATGGTTCCTGCTGAGTTTGATGCAGGTCATCCGCCATTATTTTATGTGTATGTAAGTTGTTGCTATTTAATTTTAGGTAAAAATTTAATGGCTGCACATCTGTCCATGTTACCATTTACTATTTTAGGAATTATTTCATTTATTAAGTTATTACACTATTTTTCCCTTTCAAAAAAACAACAATTTATTGGTATTATTTTATTCTTTTCCATTCCGGCAGTTATCACACAAAATACTTTAGTAAGTTACGATGCTGTTTTATTGAGTTTGTATTTAGCAGCATTAGTCGCTTTTTTCAAGAATAAAAAAATCTTATTTTCTTTTATTTTAATTGGAATCGTTGGTATCACCTTGCGTGGTTTGTTTTGTCTGGCAGCACTATCGGCAACAATATTTTTTATCAGCAATAACATTAATTCTTCTTCAAACGAATTGAATAATGCAGTCCGTCATCCTGAACTTGTTTCAGGATCTATATTTAAGATGAATTTTAAAAATTGGTTTAAATGGAATTTATATTTTGTTGCTGCATTAGCCATAATTGCTTCTTGGTATATTTATCATTACACACAAACAGGTTGGTTTTTTGCCACACCATCTGAAGGCTGGAGTGAACAACGTGGTTTTGTGGACGGTTTTGGGTTGTTTAAAAATGGTGTTTCTATTGCACGTAGCTTTTTTGATTTAGGAATCGTACTATTGTCTTTCTTAAGTTTATTTTACTTTATTCAAAAAAGGAAATTGGATGCATTTACCTTGCTTTGGCTAATTCCGGCAATTGTATTTTCTATCTCATTTTTACCATTTACGAATCCAATCAACCATCGTTATTTTTTAATAGTTTATGTGTTGATGCTGATTCCGGTCATTCAGTTTTTATCCAACAGAAGAATTGTTTACACTGTTCTTACGGCATGCATCTTGTTAGTCGGTCATTTGCAAATTTATCCTGTTCCTATATCTAATGGTTGGGATTGCACATTGGCTCATGTAAGTTATTTTAAAAGTAAAGAGAAAACTGATTTTCTGCTTAAAAATCATACAAGATTTATAAATAAGAATATTGGTACTGTTTTTCCAATGAATGCAAGTCTTTATCAAACAAATATGACAAAAGATACTGCTAAGATGTTTAACGCAAATGGCAAGTCAATAGATTCAATAGATTATGTATTATTTTCTAATGTTGGAAATGATTTTTCAGATGAACAAATCAAACAATTAAAATCTTGGAGAGTATTATATAGTTTTAAATCAGGATTTGCGTGTATGATTTTGTATGAAAATTCTAAAAAATAAATCAAAATAAATCGTAATTCATACATCGTAAATCGTAAATTAGCCTTGTGGATATTTCAGTAGTCATACCGGTTTTTAATGAAGAAAGTAATCTTTTAGTTTTACATGAAAGATTAGTAAATGTGGTCACCTCAATTTCTAATAATTATGAACTGATTTTTGTGAATGATGGAAGCAAAGATAAATCGCTTCAGATTATAAAAGAACTGGCAAATAAAAATCCACAAATAAAATATATAGATTTCAGTAAGAATTTTGGTCACCAGTTGGCCGTTTTTGCCGGTTTGGAAAATGCCAAAGGCGATGCTATTGTTATCATTGATGCTGATTTACAGGATCCGCCAGAACTGATAAAAGATTTATACCATAAAATGATCGAAGGCTACGATGTGGTTTTTGCGCAACGTGAACAACGTGTAGGTGAGTCGTGGCACAAATTAATCACAGCAAAGCTTTTCTATCGTTTCATTAACCGTTTGTCAGATGTTTCCATTCCATTAGATACCGGTGATTTCAGAATTATTTCCAAAAAAATAAATGACATTATAGTGTCAATGCCGGAATGGAATAAATTCTTGCGTGGTCAGATAGCCTGGACTGGTTTTAATCAAACATCTATTCAATACACAAGAGAAGAACGTTATGCCGGAAAAACTAACTATTCCTATTCTAAAATGTTTTCCTTTGCGTTTGATGGCATCACCGCATTTTCCAATTTGCCATTGCGCTTAGCTACTTATCTGGGTTTTGTGGTTTCCCTGATTTCTTTCTTTTTCATTTTATATACGTTGTACCAAAAATACATCAACGGAAATGTGGTTCAGGGCTGGTCATCTTTGATGGTTAGTATCTTGTTTATTGGTGGTGTGCAATTAATTTGCCTTGGAATTATCGGTGAATATTTAGGTAGAATTATGGACAATGTCAAACAGCGTCCGTTGTATATCGTCAGAGAAAGTAATTTATAGCAATTTCAGTATTTCATTATTCAGATTTGCCAAAGCATCTTTAATGTTCCAGTTGTCTTTATTGCGTCTTTCCACATAATTGGATATAGAACGGATTTCTATTCCTGGTTTGTTTATTAATTTCAGTACATAATAAAAGGCAAGGCCTTCCATATTTTCTGTATCAGTGTTGTATTTTTCCTGAATAATTTTTATAGTTTTCTCATTGCCATGCACCTTATTGACTGTGATAGAAGTAGCCTTTGGTAAATTTATTTTGGACTGATAATCGGAATAAATCGGCTCACATAAGCCATACTGAAAAGCATCTTCCTTTTTGTCGATAAATCCTAAATCAAAAAAATCCTGGAATTCTTCGTCATTTTCCACGCCAAAATCACCATAGGTTTCTGAAATAATCTGTACGACATCACCTATTTTTAGATTTCTGTTAAACGCACCGCAAATTCCGGCATCTATATAAAAATCTCTGTCGTATGTTGAAGCATACAGTGCTAAATGAGCAGCCGTATTCATCATACCCATTCCGGTGATCAAAAAATGCAAATGCTCATTTGCCACATATAAACCTTTAAAATCTGCAGATTCAGGCTTAAACTGGTCAAATAATGGCTTTAATTCGAGTTTAGTTGCGGCAACAATAGTGATTAACATACCCAAATTTAATAAAAAAAACATAAGACTATTGACTTATGAGTATTGACTATTCACTAAATTTGCACCGTGATTTATTTAACACGAAGAGAAACGTTTAATGCAGCACACAGGCTGTATAACAACCATTGGTCGCAAGAACAAAACGACACCATATTTGGTAAATGCGCCAACAAAAACTGGCATGGACATAATTATATCTTATTTGTGACGGTGAAAGGCGAACCGGATCCGGAAACAGGTTTTATTATTAATGTCAAAGAGCTAAGTCAGCTTATTAAAGAAGTAATCGTTGACAGATTGGATCATACCAACCTGAATTTAGACGTGAATTTTATTCCTGCTAACGTTCATCCAACTACTGAAAACCTGGCAAGAATTATCTGGCAGCAACTGGAACCGCATATTAAAGGTTGTCAGCTGCACAGCATCAAACTGCAGGAAACGGAAAATATCTACGCGGAATATTTAGGCGAATGATTTTAAATTTCACAGAGAACACTAAGTTTTACACAGAGTTTCACAATTTTTTTTGTATAATAAATCTCTGAGTTTCTCTGTGTAACTTTGTGATACAATATCATGCAACAATTTATCTTAAAACACTTCAATGATTTAACCGTACAACAATTGTACGACTTACTGCAATTGCGCGAAGAAGTTTTTCAGCTCGAGCAAAATTGTTTGTACAAAGATATTGACGACAAAGATAAAGAATGTTACCATCTGCTTTTGTACAGAGAAAAGGAATTGGTAGCTTATTGCCGTTTGGTGCCGGAAGGAATTTCCTATGATGGGTACGTTTCTATTGGTCGTGTTGTAAGTAAAACCAACTATAGAAAAGAAGGTTTTGGCAGATTATTAATGAAAGAAGCCATGCAGCGGATACAAATCTTATTTCCTGATAAGCCAATAAAAATTTCTGCTCAGTTATACCTTCAGAAATTTTATGAAAGCTACGGTTTTAATGCTTTAGGCGAGTGGTATATGGAAGATGAAATACCGCATATTGCGATGGTTTTTGGTCTATAGTCTATAGTCTATAGTCCAAGGACAATGGTCTATCGACTATCAAACTTCTTAAACCATTGGTGGCCACGGCGAACTTATCTGAGGATTTTCAGGAATATAAACTATCCATATTTTATCACCTTTTTTAAGAAGCGCATTATTGTCATCCCAACTTTTTACACTGTCTGCTAGTGGTTGCCCGCTTGCTGTAGTGAACATATATTCAACTAGATACGGATGCTTGCCATTTATCGTTTCAGAAGTATCATAGGATATTTCTGAAATTTCACCTTCTGCCGCAATTCCGTTTTGCAAGGCTGTTATTTTTTCAAAACCTTCTTTTCGTCCACTTTTGTATAGGAAGTAGCCAACTAACGTAAAAATCAATCCAAAACCAAATAATGGAATGGTCGGAATTCCTATGGCTATAAAAACAACACCAATAAATGCTTTTGTGTTTTTCCAAAGTATAACTTGGTTTATAAATTTTTTAGGTAATTCTCTTGGTGGTAAGCTTGGCTTTTCGCCTAATTGATTGCTGATTCCTTTTGGTAAAATGCCACCACAAATCATACAATTAGTCGTGGTTGGTCGTGCAGGATAATAAGTAGTACACCATGGACAAGTAACCGAAGTATTTGGTAAATGCATAGTAATGGTTTTATACTACAAGATACGAAAAAGGAAGAAATGATTATAACTGAACAGCATTCCTCACCGCTTCCACATCTTTCTCAATCTGCACTTTCAGTAAATCCCAGTTTTCGTATTTGATTTGTGGTCGAAGGTAATCCACGAAAATCATGTCTAAATCTTTGTTGTATAAATCGCCGTCGAAATCTAAAATAAACACTTCTATCGTCAATTTACTATTGTCAAAAACCGTTTCTCTGTAACCGATGCTGAGCGCACCTTTATAAAATTCGTTCTCAATTTTTATTTTCACGGCATACACACCGGAAGCAGGAATTAATTTATGCGGATTGGAAATCTCAATATTTGCCGTTGGAAAACCCAGTACTCTGCCGATTTTATCACCATGCACCACTTTTCCTTTGATGGTAAACGGATGCGCTAAAAATTGATTAGCATGTTTAATATCACCTTCTAATAAAGCATTGCGCACTTTCGTAGAACTCACTGAAATTTCGTCTAATGTTTGTGCCGGAATTTCTTCTACTTCGTAATTATATTTTGCAGATAGCTTTCGTAACAAATCAATATTTCCTTTTCTGTCTTTGCCAAAACGATGGTCATAGCCAATCACTATTTTTTTTGGATGAAAATTGTTTACGAGGATTTTTTCTACATATTCTGTGGCATCCATACTGGCAAATTCTTTCGAGAATTCATTTATAACTAAATGATTCAGTCCGAATGTTTCCAGCAATTCTTCTTTTTCGTCGATGGTAGAAATTAATTTTAGTGTATCATCATTTGGATGTAAGACCAGTCTCGGATGCGGGTCAAACGTCAATAAAATACTTTCGCCATTTATTTCCTGTGCAATATCATTGATGCGTTTGATAATCTGCTGATGGCCAAAATGTACGCCATCATAGGTGCCAATAGTGAGTACTGCATTTTTGAAATCGGGTAAATTATATAAGCCTTTATGAATCTGCATTGTCGCTACAAAATAATAATAAAACACATAGAAACATAGTTTTTAAAGTATGTAAGTCTGTAGAAAACATTGAATTTTTACCATAGTTTACCATAGTTATTCATCAAAGATGAATTCTATATTTTCTATCTATTTCTTAATCGCAGAATTTGCTATGTTTCTATGTGGTTTGAATTTTTAAATTTTTTCTAAAAATTGTTCAACCGTAAAGGCATCTGTAATATTATAATTTCCAATTTTTGTTCTTCTTAACGATTGTAAATAAGCACCGTTATTTAAACGTGCACCGAAATCATTGGCCAGACTTCTGATGTATGTGCCTTTGGTACATTCCACATAAAATTCAATTATGGGTAATTCAATTTTAGTGATGTCAAATTTTTTGATAGTGATCACTTTTGATTTTACCGCTACTTCTTTTCCGGCACGTGCTAAATCATACGCGCGTTTACCATCGATTTTTACGGCAGAATGAATAGGTGGAAATTGTTCCTGCTCGCCAACAAAAGTTTTAGCACAATCGTAAATTGCATCTTCCGTAATTCCTGAAATATCAAACATTTGATTCGGTTCTTTTTCGGTATCGAAACAAGCTGTGGTAGCACCGAGAAAAAAAGAACCGGTATATACTTTATCGGCATTTTGTATGGCTTCGATGTCTTTTGTTTTTTTTCCGGTGCAAAGAATCAGCAAGCCTGTAGCTTTCGGGTCTAACGTGCCTGCATGACCGATTTTTATTTTACCGTATTTCTTTTTGAGCGCAAATTTTATCTTATTTACCACATCAAAACTTGTCCAGTCTAATGGTTTATCAATCAGGATAACTTCACCTTCTTCAAAATTGTAAGCTGTCATGGTATGTTGCGGAACTATCGCTGGTTGTTAAAAAACAAGATAATTAATATTACGGAGCCAAGCAGTATTCTGTAAATTCCAAAAAATCGGAATCCGAATTTTTGGACTATTTCAATAAAAGATTTTACGGCAAATAGCGCCACTAAAAATGAAACAATACAACCTACGGTTAATGCAATGATTTCTGACGTTCCAAATTGAACGGTGCCTTCCTGTACAACATCCAGAGTGCTTTTTGCACTGGCAGCCAGCATGGTTGGAACCGCCAGAAAGAAGGAAAATTCAGCCGCTTCTTTTTTGGTTAAACCCAAACTCATGCCGCCTATAATCGTTGCGGCACTTCTGCTTAAACCCGGAAAGATAATGCTCAATACCTGAAACATACCGATTTTTAAAGACGTCAAATAGCTTATTTTTTCTTCGCTGTTAATGGTGTTTTTGTTAAACCATTTATCAACGAATAGCAATAGAATTCCTCCGATGATCATCACACCAGCTATAAAATAGAGATTACTTAAGGCGCTGTCGATATGCTTTTTAAGTAAGGCACCAAAAATCAATGCCGGAATTACGGCTATAACTAATTTGATATAAAATTTTATGTTTTTAAAATCAAAAAACTTACGCCAGAATAAAATAACAACGGATAAAATAGCAGCCAGTTGAATTACAATTTCAAAAAGATTTCTGAATGGTGTTTCCGGAATGCCAACCACATAATCCACTATTTTCATGTGTGCAGTAGAAGAAATAGGCAGAAATTCCGTTAATCCTTCAATAATTGCAAGAAGAATAGCATGTACAAGTGTCATAAACTGAATTTGAAAATTATGCGTTGGACTCTAAGCCGGCTTTTTAAGAATAGCAACAATAATGGTTACGAAGCCTGTAATAATAACGATAGGAGCTAATGTAATTCTTCTGAACGAATAGATTTCAGCTTCATTAAACACATTTGGATCTGTGTTGCCGCCGCTCATCAAAAAGAAACCGATAATAATCAATAAAGCACCTAATCCCATAATCAGGTAATTCGTCTTGTCGAACAACATTGTTGTATTCTGGCTGGCTGGTATTCTAAACCAGCTTTCTGTGCTTGTTTTAGGTTTGGCTGTAGTTTTTACAGTTGCCTGCGCCGGCTTTGCCTGTGGAATATTTTTTGTTGGTTGTTTTGCCATAAAAAAGTATGTTTAATATAATTCGTCTAATTTTATTTTAAGGTATTTATTCACTGCCATATAAGTACTGGTTACTGAAATTAAAATACCGAATAAAATCAGACTGATTGCTATCAGCGACAAAATTACAAAATCTTGACCTGTAAACTGAATAGAAAACTTATAAATTGTTAAATAGATGATACTCGCCAAAATTACAATAGCAATTACGGCACTTATAACACCTGAAACTACAGACTTGATTATGTATGGCTTAATGATAAACCATTCGTTTGCACCAATTAACTGCATACTTCGAATGGTAAACCGCTGAGAATACATCATCAGTCGAATAGTATTATCAATGATAAAAAATGCTACAATAAGCATGATGATACTTAAAAAAACGATTCCAATGGTGATAGGTTTTAAGGTGGCACCGGTTGTGCTTACTGCCATATCCGAATAAAAGACTTCCTGAACACCAGGTTGACCCACAAATAGAGATTTTGCTTCTTTAACAAATTCAGGATTTGAAAAATCAGCTTTTAAGTTGATAATATAAGCATCGTACAACGGATTTTCACCTAATATTTCGCGGAAATTCTGACCGAGTTCTTTTTCAAACTGGTCTGCCGCAGCCTCTTTACTCTTATACGTTATTTTCGATATAAATTCTTGTTTCTTAAGATAAGCAGCAAGTGCCGTTTTTTGATCAGGCGTAACGTCTGCTTTTAAGTTAAGGTCAATCTGGACACCTTCTTTTATCTTATTAATTTCTTTCTGTATAACAAATACACCAAATGAAAAAAGTCCTATAATGAACAATATCATAGAAATACTGATGACAGCATACGCAAAACTGGTTTTACGTTTTTTGGGTACTTTTGGTTCTAAATCTTCTGACATATGTAATTGGTT
>JBIKPT010000028.1:0-23422 GCA_044357355.1 Chitinophagales bacterium | reverse complement strand
AAGCGTGTTTTTTCTTTATAGTACCCGACAGGTGCGGCAATTAATGCACAGTTCTCTTTTTCATAAAAAGAAACAATACTGTGAATCCAGTGCCGTTGAAGTCTGCAATCAGCATCTGTAGTAATTATCAGTTTTCCATTTGCAAGATGCACGGCTGCTTCTATCGCTTTCTTTTTATAGGCTTCCGTTGCCGTGTTTTCCGGAATAATTTCCTGTAGTTTATATACTTTTATGTAGCTATGCTGGTTGGCATATTGCTGGCAAATATCATAGGTGCCGTCTTCTGAAAAATCATCTATAATAATTACTTCTGTTAGTTGAGTCGGATAAACCTGTTGAGTGATGTCGTGTAATAAATGACCGATATTAGCTGCTTCATTTCTGGCAGGAATAATAATGGTGACAGCCGTTGAAGGTTGATTATTTAAAAAGTGTACTTCTTCAATTTCTTCCCATTCATTCTTGTATGTCCACATAATGCTGACATAAAAAATGGTAAGTAAAAATGAAATGAATAAGAATAGAACCACTGATTTAAAATTTTGCGGACAATAATTCTTTAAATTTAATCAATCTGTTTTGTAAAATGTCTTCTTTTTTTTCACTTGTTTGCCTCTCAAACACAGGTGGCTAGTCGGGTAAATTTTTTTGCCGTAAGATGCATCATCTAAATAGATTAAAAAAATAAACTTCATTTTTATGGAAATTAAATTGTTTTTGTCTCTCAATAGATAAACAGACGTATGCAACTATTACCAATTCACCAAAAAATTATTGAAGTGCGTGGCAAAAAAGTAATGCTCGACTTTAACCTCGCCGAAATGTATGAGATTGAAACAAAGGTTTTAAAACAAGCTGTAAGGAGAAATCTGGAAAGATTTCCGGAAGATTTTATGTTTCAACTAACTGAAATTGAATGGAATACACTTTTAAGGTCACAATTTGTGACCTTAAAAACAGGTAGCGGAAAACAACCTAAATACCTGCCGTTTGCTTTTACCGAACACGGCGTTGCAATGCTGGCAAGCGTTTTAAACAGTTCAAAAGCCATTCAAGTCAACATTTCTATTATCCGAGCATTTATTGCATTGAGAGAATTTGCACTCAATTTTAAAGAACTATCAGATAAAATATTGGAAATGGAAAAGCAGTTTAATATGCAATTTGCTGATGTGTATGAAGCATTAGATTATTTAATGGAAGAAAAGAAAATAGAGGTTGAGCAAAAAGAACGACCGAGAATTGGTTTTAAGCAATAAGCTCAATACCTGAATATTCTTTCAGCACTTCATCTAAAATAGAATAAATTTCAGAGATGTCGTTGGTCATCACTAATTTTGTTCTATAAGGTTTTACATTAGGCAGACCTTTCAGGTAATTGGAATAATGTGGTCGCATTTCTAAAATTCCAAGTGTATTGCCTTTCCATTCGATGGATTTTTGCAAGTGCTTTTTTACGGTGGCAATCTTATCTTCGATGGGTGGTTCTTCCATTATTTTTCCTTCAAAGAGATAAGCTTTCACCTGGTTGAAAATCCATGGTGCTCCGATGGCGGCACGACCAATCATAATGCCATCCACACCATATCTGTTTTTGTATTCCAGCGCTTTCTGAGGTGAGTCGATATCGCCGTTTCCGAAAATCGGAATCTGCATGCGTGGATTTTCTTTTACTTTGGCAATCAATGTCCAGTCGGCCTCGCCTTTATACATTTGCTTGCGCGTGCGTCCATGAATGCTGAGCGCTTTGATACCGATGTCTTGCAAACGTTCTGCAACTTCTACAATATTTTTAGTCTGGTCGTCCCAGCCTAAACGCGTTTTCACGGTAACGGGTAAGTTTGTCGCTTTTACCACTTGTTCTGTCAGTCGTACCATTTTTGGAATATCCTGTAAGATGCCTGCGCCAGCCATTTTGCAAACAACTTTATTTACAGGACATCCGTAATTAATATCAATTAGATTAGGATTTGCCTGTTCTACAATGCGTGCACTTTCCACCATGGCATCTTCCTCGCCACCAAAAATCTGAATGCCGATGGGTCGTTCATAATCGTAAATATCCAGTTTCTGAATGCTTTTGTGTGCATGGCGAATCAACCCTTCTGAAGAAATAAATTCCGTATACATCAAATCGGCACCATATTGCTTGCATACGGCACGAAAAGGCGGATCGCTCACATCTTCCATAGGTGCCAGTAACAACGGAAATTCGCCTAATTCTATGTTGCCGATTTTTACCATACTTAGTTCATTGTCAATAGACCATTGTCAATAGATTTTTTGCTATTGACTATCGGCCATCGTCTGAATTGCTATCTTTACACAAAGATACGACTAATGACAGAAAATTTGTTAGATAACAACCTTAATACACCATTAATTCCATCCAGAGCTATTGACAGATATAGCTTTATTGCTCAGTTATTTATCTGGCTCGGTATTTTTTTAGGCTGTTTTTTATTTGCTCAAATGATCAGTAGTCTGATTATTTTATCTTATTATAAAAGTGCCGACATAAAACAGATTGTATCGAATCCTGCGGACTTAAACGTTTTAAGATATGCGCAAATGCTGGCAACCTTATTTAGTTTTTTGTTGCCGGCCTTAATTTTCAGCAGATTAAAAAGCGAGTCTTTGTTACAATATGCTAAAGCTGCTGTTGGTTTTAATCCGGTCTTTATAATGCTGATTCCATTGTTGTTAATTACATTTTATCCGCTTATAAATGTATCCTTTTTTGTAAATAAGTACATGTTTTGGAGCGACTGGTTCAAAGATTACCAAGGTGATTATAAAATTATTGTCGAAGGATTATTAAAGGATCAAAGTGTTTATGTATTCGTTCTTAATTTTATTACGGTAGCAGTACTGCCTGCGATTTTTGAAGAATGGATTTTCAGAGGCACTTTACAAAAGCTATTAACAGAAAGACTAAACATACATATCGCAGTATTTTTGGCAGCGCTGTTTTTTAGTCTTATTCATTTTGAGTTTTCCGGCTTTTTGCCACGTGTTATTTTAGGCATGTTCTTAGGGTATTTATTTTATTACTCAGGAAGTTTGTGGACCAGTATTTTTGCGCACCTGGTTAATAACGGAGCTCAGGTGGTTTTTATATATCTGAACAACAAAGGCATTTATAAAATGGATGTCGAAAATCCGGAAATGCCACAGGTTTGGGAATTAATAGTCTACACATTAGCGTTTGCAGGATTATGGTCTCTTTTTTACCATTTCGCACAAAAGAGAAAAAATAGTACTTTTGTGTAACTGAGAAACGTCATGCTGAACTTGTTTCATCATCTATAGATTCCGAAATAAATTCGGAATGACGATTTTTAAAATTCAATAATTGTTTAATGAGCGATATAACCACACGTATAACCACAGGTATTTTCTTTTTAATTGTAATGATTGGTGGTGTTATACTCAGTGAGTATTCTTTTCTGATTTTATTTTCGTTGTTAGTGGTGTTGTGTATCAATGAATATCATGGAATTATCCATAATTTATTGACTTCAACACCCAAATGGAAAACGACCTACAAGCTCATTAATACTATATTTAGTGTGATTATCTTTGGTATCGTTTTTTTAGTTGCCAGCAATAAAATTCCGCTCATTTCCTGGTCGCTGGTTTGCGGTTTTCCACTTACCTGGCTTGTAATTGAAATGTACACCAAAAGCGAAAAACCTTTTTACAATGTTTGTCTAAACTCCATGGCTATTTTCTATCTGGCCATTCCGTTGTCATCTTCCTGTTTACTGGCATTTCATGCAGGCGAATACAGCTGGCATTATTTACTGGCTATTATGCTGTTTGCCTGGAGCAACGATTCGTTTGCGTATCTCGCAGGCAGATTTTTGGGGAAACATAAATTGTTTGAACGCATTTCACCTAAGAAAACCTGGGAAGGATTTGTGGGTGGAACTTTAGGTGCAATTTTGTTTGCGTATTTAGTATTTCTGTTGTTTCCAAAATGGACAGGCTACAATGTAGGTCTTGTTACTTATATTATCTTAGCTGTGATTACGTCTGTTACCAGTACTTACGGTGATTTAGCAGAAAGTATGATAAAAAGAAACTTGCAAATTAAAGACAGCGGAACGGCATTGCCTGGTCATGGTGGTTTTTTAGACCGATTTGACGGACTTATTTTTTCATTGCCTGCGTGTACCTTGTACCTGACTTTTTTTCAATAAAAAAGACTCAGCAAGTTTCACCTTCCTGAGCCTTTGTATTTCAATTTTTACTTTATACTTATTGCTTATTGCTTACGACTAAAGCTACATTACAATCGCTTTTTCACCTATCATTTTTCTGAGATTTAATAAGGCATAACGCATTCTGCCAAGTGCTGTGTTAATATTTGTTCCGGTCATTTCTGCAATTTCTTTAAAACTCAAATCTGCATAATGACGTAATATCAGCACTTCTTTCTGATCGGCAGGCAACAATTCAACCATATCTTTTATTTGTTTTATAGATTGCTCACGAATCACTTTATCTTCTCTGCTTTCATCGGCAAAACGCATAACATTCAGGATGTCTTTACCGTCGCTGTCCACAATCGTTGGCATGCGTTTATTACGGCGGAAATGATCCATGCACAAATTATTGGCAATCATCATTACCCATGGAAGAAATTTCCCTTCTTCATTGTATTTCCCGGCTTTAAGGCTATCTATAACTTTAAAGAATGTATCCTGAAAAATATCTTCTGCCAATGCACGGTCTTTGACCCGCATCATGATAAACGAAAAGATTTTTCGTTGATACTTTTTCAATAAAAAGGCGAGCGCATTTTCATCTCCATTTATATATCTTTGGAGGAGCTCATTGTCTGTTTGAACAATAGGATACATGATACCAGATTTTTGCGTGTTATAATAATTGCCGTTGTCATGTAGATATTATTCAATAGATTATTGTGTTTCGTGAGTTAATTATTACCAAGATTAATAAACAAAAACCAATTAAGTATTGTCATTAACAGTATTTAACGCAAAAAGGGTGCCTGTAGTATGTCGAAAGCAAAAAAAATAACGGTAAACAGTGATAGTAAAATATTTATTAAGGGCGCACGTACACATAATCTGAAAAATATTGATGTGGAAATACCGCGCAATAAATTAGTCGTGGTCACCGGTGTTTCAGGTTCCGGAAAATCATCTTTAACGATAGATACGCTGTATGCTGAAGGTCAGCGCCGCTATGTGGAATCACTGTCTTCTTATGTGCGTCAGTTTATGAGTCGCATGGATAAGCCTGATGTAGATTATATCAAAGGATTGTCACCGGCAATTGCAATAGAACAAAAAACAACAACTGGAACTACACGTTCAACAGTTGGCACCTTAACAGAAATCTATGATTATTTGCGTTTGTTGTATGCAAAAATCGGAAAGACCTACTCGCCGGTTTCCGGCAAATTGGTGCAAAAGCAAGAAGTTTCCGACGTGATTGATTATATCAAAACATTAGATGAAACTGCAAAAATTCAGATTCTTTCGCCATTAAAAGAAATCACCAAGAATAAACTGGAAACCCTTTTACAAGATGGAATACAACGTTTGTTGTTGGATGGTGAAGTAATTAGACTAGAAGATATACCCCTAACCCCTAAAGGGGAATTACTACAGAATAAGAAGTCCCCTTTAGGGGATTTAGGGGCTTATATACTCATCGACAGAGCGACTGCGGAGCAAACCGAAGATAATTTGTATCGTCTGGCTGATTCTGTTTCGCTGGCTTTTTCTGAAAGTGATGGCGAATGTGTAATAGATGTTCCCGGAAAAAATAAGAAATCATTCAGCAATAAATTTGAACTGGATGGTATGGCGTTTGAAATTCCGTCACCGCAGTTCTTTAATTTCAATTCACCATTTGGCGCATGCAGTAAATGCGAAGGTTTCGGCACCATTCTCGGCATTGATCAGGATTTAGTGATTCCAAACAAAAATCTTTCCGTGTATGAAGATGCGGTTTTTTGCTGGCGAACAGAAGGAATGAGTGTCTGGAAAAAAGACCTGATAAAAGGTGCGGCAAAATGCGATTTTCCAATTCATAAACCCATTATTGATTTATCAAAAGAGCAATACAAAATATTGTGGAATGGCAACGAATATTTTCAAGGTATTTATGCATTTTTCAAAGACGTAGAATCGCAAACGTATAAAATTCAGTATCGTGTGATGCTGGCGAAATACCGCGGACGCACAGCCTGCGACCAATGCGGCGGCACCCGTTTGCGACCGGATACCGAGTATGTGAAAGTCGGAAATAAGTCAATAGGCGATTTACTGCAGATGACGATAAAGAATATGTATGAACATTTTCGGCAATTAAAAATTGACAAACATGATACGCAAATTGCAAGTAGAATACTATTGGAAATAAATAACCGTTTGCAATTTATGGTCGATGTAGGACTGGAATATCTGTCGCTGAATCGTTTTTCCAATACGCTGTCCGGTGGCGAATCGCAGCGCATCAATCTAACGAGAACATTAGGCAGCAACCTGACTGGCTCGCTTTATATTTTGGATGAACCCAGTGTTGGCTTGCATCCACATGATACCGGAAAGTTGATATCAATTTTAAAATACCTGCGTGATTTAGGAAATACCGTAATTGTGGTGGAACACGAAGAAGAAGCCATTCGTTCAGCTGATTATCTGATTGATGTGGGACCGTTTGCCGGCACACTCGGTGGTGAAATTGTGTTTGCCGGAAACAGTGCAGACATCATTAAAAACCCGAATAGTTTAACTACGCAATACCTGACCGGAAAGCTTCAAATTGAAGTACCTAAGCAGCGAAGAAAGCCAATTAATTTTATTGAAATTAAAGGCGCAAAACAAAACAACCTGAAAGGTATTGATGTCAAAATTCCGTTGAATGCGCTGTCCGTAATTACAGGTGTTTCCGGTTCCGGGAAAACTACACTTATCAAACAGATTTTTTATCCGTATTTGAAAATTCAGCTGGAAGGTTTTGGCGGAAAAGCCGGATTGTTTAAAGAAATCAGCGGATATAAAAACAAGATAAAAAAGATTGAATTTGTCGACCAGAATCCGATTGGCAGAAGTTCGCGCAGTAATCCGGTGACTTACATCAAAGCTTACGATGCGATTCGTGATTTGTTTTCATCGCAATCTTTATCTAAAATTCGTGGCTATCAGGCTAAGCATTTTTCGTTTAATGTAGAAGGCGGAAGATGTGACGCTTGTGAAGGTGAAGGCGAACAGGTGGTGGAAATGCAATTCTTAGCAGATGTGCATCTGGTGTGTGAAGTGTGCAATGGTAAACGTTTCAAACAGGAAATTCTGGAAGTAAATTATAATGGAAAAAATATTGCTGAAATATTAGACTTGACGGTAGATGAAGCCATAGAATTTTTTGCCGAGAAGAAAGACGTAGTCAGCAGATTAAAACCACTGCAAGATGTTGGATTAGGGTATGTGCATCTCGGTCAAAGCAGTTCCACTCTAAGTGGAGGTGAAGCACAGCGTGTAAAATTAGCTTCCTTCTTAACGAAAGGCGTGGCAAAAGAACAAGTCTTATTTATTTTTGATGAACCGACAACCGGCTTGCATTTTCACGATATCAATAAACTGCTGAAAGCCTTTAATGCCTTGATAGAAATTGGACATACGGTTGTAGTGGTAGAACATAATATTGATGTAATTAAATGCGCAGACTGGATTATTGACTTAGGACCAAAAGGCGGCGAAGAAGGCGGACACTTAGTATTTGAAGGAACCCCGGAAAACCTCATAAAAAATAAAGAAAGTATTACGGGGATTTATTTGAAAGAGAAGTTGAAGTGATGTTTAGATATGGGGGATGAACGATGGTTTGAGTAAACCGTCATTGCGAGCGCAGCGAAGCAATCCCCGCACTCGACAGGTGTTATCACCTGTCGACGATTAAGATTTTACGAAAAATATTTATCTTTAAATTCAATGGTTTTTGATAGAAAATACACGGCATAGCATGGTGGTTGACAGGTGACGTTTGCTTCGCAAACTAAACACCTGTCCAAGGGCAAGGGTATGAGGTGAAGTCACAGACTTTAGCCAATCGATGCTGAAGACTTTGCTGATTTGGGGACTCTGCTGGCAAATAAAAATTAATTATCTTTATTAAAAATAACCACATCCTATGAAAAATTTAACACCTGAAGAAATGACTAAAAGACAGGAAACAAACAAGAAGATAATTAAATTTGGTTGTCTACCTATTGCAATATTTTGTATTATAATTTACAAGTTTATTCCGTCAAATTCTGAAATAAAGGAATCTAATCTATTAATTGGTAATACTGACAGTTTAATTGCATTAATCAAAAAAGATGAACTATGGAAAGTACAGGATGTTCAATTTAAGGATAGTGTATTAAAAATTGCAGTTAGACCAGAAAAAGATGCACCATTAAACGGATATTATTTTGATAAAACTTATAACCTGACTAAGTTTGATAATATTTTAGAGGTTGAGATTTATAAAAACAAAATTTCAGATAAATATGAAACTACTTACGGAAAAATAACAGGCAGGATTGATGCAGATTTTAAAGAAAAATTTATTTCCAAATATGATGGCAATTGCAAACCGCTAACCGATTATATTAAAACTAAAATGAATGATGCAGATAGCTACGAGAATGTAAATACATCTTGTAATTATATTGGAAATGAACAGTTTGAGGTAATACAACAATTTAGGGGTAATAATGCATTTGGTGCAAAAGTTCTTAATAAAACAACTGCAATAATCGACAAGAACGGTAATATTATTAGTATAAAATAAGTAATTAATAAATCTTTTTTTTCTAAGTAGAGTCTCCCAAGATGGGCAAAGTATTGCAGTCTGTTCGGCGAACGTCTGCGACTTCGCCGCATTAATTCATCATTATTCCTCCTCACTCATCTCAAAGTCTTCCAGAAACTTCGTAGTGAAATTTCCTTTGCGGAAATCGGCATTGTCCATCAGTTGTAAATGAAAAGGAATCGTAGTTTTAATGCCGTCTATTTTCAGTTCGTTCAGTGCGCGTTTCATGCGTTCAATAGCTTCTATTCTATTGTTTGCTTTTACGATCAATTTTGCAATCATAGAATCGTAGAATGGCGGAATGGAATAACCCGTATAAATATGAGAATCAATACGCACGCCATATCCGCCGCTTGGCTGGTAATTTAAAATTTTTCCCGGTGATGGTTTAAAATTATCAAAAGGATTTTCTGCATTTATTCTGCATTCAATAGCACAACCTTGTGGCAGATATGCTGATTTTTCCAATTTTTTCCCGGCAGCCAATTCTATTTGTAAACGTATCAGATCAAGGCCAATCACTTCTTCCGTCACCGGATGTTCCACCTGAATTCGCGTATTCATTTCCATGAAATAAAAACCTTTGTGCTTGTCTACCAGAAACTCAATGGTGCCAACACCTTCGTAGTTGATTGCTTTTACTGCTTTTGTGGCAGCCTCACCTAATTTTTTCCGCAAGGCTTCGTCTACAAAAGGGCTCGGACTTTCTTCTACTAACTTCTGATGTCTTCTTTGTATGGAACAATCTCTTTCAGAAAAATGCGCTGCATTTCCGAACTGGTCGCCAGCCACCTGTACTTCAATATGTCGCGGTTCTTCAATATATTTTTCAAGGTACATGCCTGCATTGCCAAACGCAGCACCGGCTTCTGCCTGTGCGTTGTGCAGGTTGGATTCAAATTCTTCTTCCTTCCAAACGATGCGCATACCTTTGCCGCCACCGCCAGCCGTAGCTTTTAAAATCACCGGATATCCGATTTCTTTCGCCAGCTTTTTCCCAAACACAATATCCGTAATCAGATCCTCAGAGCCCGGAATGACGGGCACTTTTGCTTTTATCATCGTCGCTTTGGCGGTGATTTTATCGCCCATTGCATTGATTTGCTCCGGTGTGGGTCCGATAAATTTAATGCCGTTCTCAGCACACTTTCTGGCAAATATTTCATTCTCTGCCAAAAAACCATAACCGGGATGAATAGCATCTGCTTTGGTGATTTCCGCTGCCATCAGAATACTGTCCATTTTTAAGTAAGAGTCTTTACTTGCCGGCGGACCAATGCAATAGCTTTCATCTGCACTTTTTACATGCAGACTGTCTTTATCTGCTGTCGAAAAAACAGCTACGGTTTTGATGCCCATTTCTTTGCAGGTGCGTATGATACGCAGTGCAATTTCACCGCGGTTGGCTATGAGTATTTTTTGAAACATATTTTTTGTGCTGTATCGTGCCACGAAAATCGTGGCACGATGTTCAAAAATCTCCTGCCACGATTTTCGTGGCAGGATGATTTTTGCTATGCAAAATAAAAAAATAACATCGGATTTTATGGAAATATGCCAATTAATGTATCTCAATAGTAAAAGGAATACATGCAATTTGAGATTGGACAAGTTTATCATGTTTACAATAGAGGGAATGATAAGCAGACAATATTTTTCAACGAAGAGAATTATCTTTATTTTTTGAGAAAGATCAGAAGGCTGATTTTGCCTAATTGTGAGTTGTTAGCCTATTGTTTGATGCCTAATCATTTCCATTTTTTAATTTATGCAGATGAAAGAACAATTGCAGTAAATGATAAAGACAGGAATTACTTTAGCGAAGCTATTCGAAAATTATTAAGTCAGTATACAAAGGCTGTTAATATCCAGCAAGGCAGAACTTCTTCATTGTTTCAACAGAACACGAAAGCGAAATTAGTTGCTCATTTATCATGCCACGAGCATCGTGGCATGATACCAACCTCGTGCCATGATTTTCATGGCACGATTGTTCAGGATTCTGCAATAAATTGTTTTGTATATATTCATAAGAATCCGTTTGAAATAGTAGAGGGTGATTTATCTAAATGGAAGTTTAGTTCTTATTTAGATTATGCTGGTTATAGAAATGGAACATTATGTAATAAAGAATTCGCTTATTCTTTATTAGGTTTTCGACAAGAGGAGTTTTTGAAGTTTTTTGAATAGTAATTGGTATCGTGCCACGAGCATCTTGGCATGATGTGCGTCTCAAAACGCAAGTGCATAAATCCGGATTAAAATAATTTAGCTTATTTTTAGACGATGAAGACGAATATTCTGACACCATTGTTTTTTATTTGTGTAAGTACTCTTTTTTGCTTTGGTAAAAAGCCGTCTTCTTTCTCTATTCCAACCCTAGCACCAAAAGACAGTGCTGTTTTGCTGATGCTGCCGAAAGAGATACAACAGTTTTCTGTGCGCGATTTTGCGTTATCACCCAAACAAGATGAATTATTTATTACCGTAGAAAGTAATAAGAATATCTTTTCTTCTATTTTACAGTTGACAAAAACCGGTAAAAAATGGAAGGTAAAACTTGCACCATTTTCCGGAACCTACGGTGATATAGAACCCACATTTTCACCGGATGGAAATACACTGTATTTTGCATCCAATCGTCCGTTGCAAAAAGACAGTGCAGTTAAAGATTTTGATATCTGGAAAACAACAAGAATGAATGGTGTTTGGTCTGAACCTGTAAACTTAGGCGCACCCATCAATACAGATGCCAACGAATTTTATCCTTCAGTTACACAAAATGGAAAAATTTATTTTACGGCAACCTACAAAGAAAAGGCGATTGGAAAAGAAGATATCTGGATGAGTAGATTAGAAAATGGCATTTATACAAAGCCGATTGCATTACCGGAAACGGTAAATTCTACCTTGTATGAATTCAACGCCTTTGTGTCGCCTGATGATTCTTATATCATCTTTACATCATATGGAAGAGAGGATGATTTAGGCGGAGGCGATTTATACATCAGTAAAAAAGATGCGAAAGGCGAGTGGTTGCCTGCAAAGAATTTAGGTACAAAAATTAATTCCAAGGGTTTGGATTATTGTCCGTTTGTGAGTTTTGATAAAAATGCATTCTTTTTTACCAGCGACAGAAATAAACTTCAGAAGAGCTATTCACATAAACTGAATCTGGAAGGTTTCTTAAAAGAAATAGGTCAATTACAGAACGGCAAAGGAAATATTTACCGGATAGATGCGGATGAAGTGTTGAAGTAATTAAGCCGGTTCTACCAAAAACAAAGGCTGGTCGTACTCTACAGCTTGTGCATTGTCTGTCATTACCTTTACTATTTTTCCGGAAACTTCGCTTTGTATTTCGTTGAATAATTTCATGGCTTCGATGATGCACAATACATCGCCTTTTTTTACTTTGTCGCCTACTTTTACAAATGGTTCCTTGCCTTCACCGGCCGAACGATAAAATGTACCAATCATGGGTGCTTTTACGGTTGTGAAATTACCGGCAGGCGTTTCCTCTTTTTTTGTTTCTGCAGGAGCTGCAGGAGCGCCGTTGGTGTTTGCGGTTGCAGGTGCAGCAACCACAGAAGCCACACCGCTAGTCTTAGCATAATCTCTGTGGCGGATGGTGATTTTAAAATCGCCTTCCTGTACTTTTAATTCACCTAAATTATTATCGTTTAATAATTGAATGAGCTTTTTTATCTGAGAAATATCCATGTACCAAATATAAGCATTTTCACGAAGTTAAAAAATCCTGTAATCCTAAAATCCTGAAAATCCAGATTCAGACAAAATGCGCATAAAAAAACTCCGCAATTGCGGAGTTTCTTATATTGTTTGTGGAGGAAGTATTATTTTACTCTTTCCATGTAATCACCTGTATCAGTGTTTACTTTTATTTTATCACCGATATTAATAAATAAAGGAATCATCACTTTTGCTCCGGTAGATACCGTGCATGGACGCAAGGTGTTGGTAGCAGTATCGCCTTTGATACCTGGTTCTGCATAGGTAACTTCTACTACTACTGTTGCCGGTAATTCGCAGGTAAGTGGTAGTTCATCTTCTGCACGAACAGCGATTTTAACGGTCATACCTTCTGTTAAAAAACCTGGCGAATTGATAATTTTAGCATCAATCTGAATTTGTTCGTATGTTTCATTGTTCATGAAATTATACAAGTCACCTTCCTGATATAAGAATTGGTATTCACGGTGTTCGATGCGAACTTCGTCAATTTTCATTCCAGAAGGAAACGTGTTGTCTACTACTTTGCCGTTGGTCACACTTTTTAGTTTGGTACGAACGAAAGCAGGACCTTTTCCTGGTTTTACGTGTAAGAATTCAACGATTTTATAAATATCATTGTTGAAATTAATACACATGCCATTGCGGATATCGGATGTTGATGCCATAGTTAGTTGTAAGGTGTAAGTATAAAGTAATAAGTAAAAAACTTACTACTTACCACTTGTTACTGATTACTTATTTAACGTATCCTTCGATTAATACTTTTCCGTTGTAATATAAATCATTACCGGAAACATAAGCAGTATGTGAAAGATGACTTTCGCCTGTTACTTTGCAAGTTGCCACGTTAGCAACCGTCATTTTGTAATGCGTACGTCTTTTGTCGCGTCTTGTTGTAGATTGTCTACGCTTTGGATGTGCCATTTTATTCTAATTTAATTTGTCTTTTAATTTGTCTAAATCAGCCCATCTCGGGTCGATTTCATCTTCTTTTTGTTGTTTTTCCAGCAATCCGATAATTTCCATATCGCAATATTCCGTTTTGCCGGGTTTGTCGCAAATCACATGTACCGGAATCGACAGGTGCACGAAATCATAAATGAATTGTGTGATGTCGATAAACTGGTCATCTCTTGCGATATAAATAATTTCCACTTCATCCATCTCTTTCATCGCTTCATCTACCGTATATTTTGCATATATAGTATAAGTTGCATGAATGGAAACAGGTATGGACGCTGTACATCTGTCGCAATCGCTCCAGATAGTGCCGTCCAAATCAATTTCTATGGTGTAAGGTTCCTGTCTTTTGTCAAAAGTAATATTGACTTGAACATTACACTTGTTGATGAGTGCGTTTTCAAAACTGGCAAAGAACGTTTCTGTTAATTCATAAGTAAACTCATGAACTCCTTTTTTCAATCCGGCATGTGGAATTTTATATTCTTGTATTGAATCTGACATGCCTTGTCTTTAAGAGATTTTAAAAGGACTGCAAAAATACAAAATAATTTGTGAAATTGAAAATTTAGTAAATTCAATTCAAATATTTATAAAATACAGTATATCAATTGTTTATGAGTATAATTTGTTCCTTGTTTTATTATGTTTGTATTAAAACCGGAAAATTGAAGTCTGAATTTGATTTTCTGTTAATTATATTAATTGATTGATAGTCAGTAATTGTATGGCTTTATTTTATTAAAAAATGCGGTTTTTGAGCGCGTAAATAATATATTTGTCTGCTTTTAAAAATAAAATAATAAAAAAAACATGAAAATTAATTCTGTTAAAAATCAACTCTTAATGCTATTTTTCATACTTGGCAGCTGTGTTTTCAATAGTCTGCTGGCACAGGGAACAACTAAAACCGCAGAACAATGGATTGCTATTGCAAAAAGTGGCAAAAAAGACCTGGCGAATGCCAACCTCATCGGTGCCAATCTTTCTCAAGTAAATTTAAGTGGTGTTGATTTAAGCGGAGCCAATCTCAGCGGCGCCAATCTGAGTAATGCGATTTTAACGGATTGTAATTTTTATAAAACGAACTTAACCGGTGCAAATTTGTCCGGTGCTACGCTTACGAGAGCCAGTTTTTTATCTACGAATATGCCATACGTAAATTTGAAAGGTGCTAATATGGAGCAGACATTGCTGCAGGAAGCGAATCTTCAATTTGCAGTATTGAACGGTGCGAATCTGCAGTCGGCAAATTTAATGCTGGCAGATTTGAAAAATGCTGATTTTCAGGAAGCAAATTTGACGAATGCACTCATGGAATATTCAACAACACCGAACAACAAAGTTCCGGAAATGGCAGAAACCGAATCTTTATCCAAAGCATTGGATTTACTGGATCAAAACATCAATGTTTTTGTGCGACTTTCCGGTGCCAAGATTAATAAAAACACTAAAGGGCTCAATTTTTTGTGGGCCAAGAAAAACGGCGCTGTGATTGTTGCGGTGAATTAGTTTTCAGATTGAATTAACAATTCAACTGATACACCGCACTTAAATTTCTACCTTCTCCGTCGAAGTCTAGGCCGTAGCCAACGACAAATAAATCCGGAATCGTAAAACCGACAATATCGATTTTTACATCTTTCTGCAGGTTTTCAGGTTTGTATAAAAAGGAAATAAGGGAAACAGATTTCGGCTCCAGGCCTTTTACATAACTCACAAAGAAATCCATCGTTAATCCGGAATCTACAATGTCTTCAATGATGATGACATCACGGTTTTTGACAATCTCTTCTTTCAGTGGCAGCAGCATGTTTATTTTTCCAGTAGACTGCATACCGGTGTAAGAAGACAATTTCACAAATTCGATTTCACACGGTTGATTAAACTTTTTCAGGATATCGGAAGCAAACATAAAGGCACCGCGCAGCACCACCACAAATACCGGATTTTTGTCTTTGTATCTTTCAGAAAGTTCACTTACAATTTCCTGAATACGCGTTTGTATCTGCGCTTCGGTAATGTACTGATTAAACAGTTTGTCTTTAATCTGAATGGTTTGCATGTTGTTTTTTTATTGTCGCGCTAAGACGCAAAGTACACTAAGAAATATAAAAACTGATTTTTTTGATTTAAATAATACGATCAATAAATCTCAATTCTGAAATCTCATATCTCAAATTCTTTTACTGTTGTATTTTTAAAACTTGCCCTAATTTAACACTTTGGTCGGATAAATTATTCCATTCTACAATTTGAGTGATAGAAATATTGTAGCGCTTAGAAATATTATACATCGTGTCGCCTTTGACCACCAAATGTGTTCCTGTTTTACTCTTTGGCAAGGCGGTATAGTCGATCACTTTCGGATAAACCGTTGGCGTTTCTTTGGCTATGATTGGTTCTTTTGCAAACTCTTCAGTGGTAAGCGTGCGCGTGCTGATTTCTTGTATGGCTATATTGTTTTCAGTACTGGAAATTATAGTCGGTTTTTCTAATAGTTTGGTTTCGCTTTCCCAACCCAATACTTTGTTGCTGTCAACAGATAATTTTGTTTCCTCTTTTATGGTTGGATAAATCGTATCACGTGCGCGAACTACCCCTAAATCCCCTGAAGGGGACTTCTCGGATTTTGGTTCTACCTTTAAGGCAATTGAAGGTTCTGTTTTTGAACGAAGAACAGGTTTTTCTTTCGCTTTTCCTTTTAATACAAGGGTTTGTTTTACTTCAGGTTCTTCGCCTTGTTCCAGTTTATTCATTTTTAACAGAGTCGCCAATCTTATACCTTTTTTTTGCGAAATACTCCACATATTGTCTTCAGCTTTCAATTTGTAGGTTCCTTCTTTGTTGGATTTCTTTTTTTGCTGAATAAAAATCGTCTGACCGTCTTTTATGTTGGATTCGTCTGCAATATCATTAAAGGCTAATAAATCTTCTTTTTCAATTTTCAGCACATTGCCAATTAAATCAAGTGTTTCGCCTTTGGCCGTATATATTTTTACCGCTTTACAGTCATTGACTTTAAAGATGCTTTTATTGATTTTTTTGGTCGTGACCGGTTGCGCCTGCGTTTGAATAACCGGAGACGTATTTGCAGGCCCTAAAACTTCAGTTTTTTTTTCCTGAATAATCGTTTTTTGTACGTCGATTTGCATGCTGTCTGTTACGTTGTAAATTTCATCTTCTTCCTGTTCCACCACCACAGGTTTTGGCAATGGACTAATATAGGATGGCAATTCGCCTTTGTCGAAAACATACAATTGATAATCTTCAATCGTTTTAATTAAAATTTCCGCATATTTTGGATTGGTAGCATAGCCGGATTTTTTCAGACCATATGCCCAGGCTTTGTAATCGTAAATGTCCAGTTTGAAGAGTGGTGTGTAGTAAGGCCGGTTTCTTAAAAAATCGGAGTGATCTTTGTAAGAATCTTCTACTTTGTCATACACACGAAAGCATTCATTTGGAGCATCGTCTGTATATTTAAAAGTTTTTCCGGTCCAGGTTTCCTTGCATTTTATGCCAAAATGGTTATTGGTATTTTTAGCAAGATAGCTGGTGCCGAAACTGCTTTCATGTATACCTTGCGCCAGCGTGATACTGGCAGGAATGGCAGCGCGTTTCATTTCATCTATAGCGATATCTTTGTATTGTTTGATATAAGTTACAACCGCACTGGAATCTTTTTTTTGTGCGAAGGCTGCTATAGAAATCATCAGCGTTAGTGTGGTAAGTAGGTAGTTTGTTGGTCTCATTTTCATTTTTTTCTTATCATCATAATGCCGTCGCGTATGGAAACAATAACGTTTTCCACGCGATCATCTTGCTGCACCTTATCGTTAAATTCTGCTAATTTTTGAGTGTCTTTATCTTTTTGTTCATTGATAATTTTTCCGCTCCATAAAACATTATCTGCTAAAATAATGCCACCGGAGCGTACTTTGTCAATGACTAAATCAAAATACAAGCCATAGTTTTGTTTGTCTGCATCGATAAATACCAGATCAAAAGTTTCATTGAGCTGCTGAATTTCCTGTGCGGCATTGCCAATGATTTGTATAATCTTGTTTTGTAAACCGGCTTTTTCTACGTGTGTTTTTACAATAGCTTCCAGTTCTTCATTGATATCTATGGTAAATAATTTGCCGTTTTCCGTCAAGCCTTCTGCCAGGCAAATAGCGGCGTATCCGGTAAAGGTGCCTATTTCAAGAACTCGTTCCGGCTGCAACATTTGTGAAATAAACTTCAGGAATTGTCCCTGTACTTTTCCGCTCAGCATTTGCGCCATCAGCACATCGGTTTGTGTTTTTCGGTTTAGTTGTTGCAGCACCTCACTTTCGTCGGTAGTATGTGCTTCAATATATTTTTCTATTTCAGGAGAAACTAAATTCATATTTACAGTAATAAGGTATAAGAAATAAGGCGCAAGTATGCTTATTCCATTTCAATCAGCAACTGATTTTTTTCAACCGCATCTTTTTTATTGATGTTGATGTTTTTAACCACTCCGTTTCCGCTCGCTTTGATGATGTTTTCCATTTTCATAGCTTCCAGAATTAAGAGGTTGTCGCCTTTGCTAACAGATTGTCCGGCTTCTACCAGAATATCGAGCACCAAACCCGGCATCGGTGCTTTCACATTGTCCATTTTTTCATCTGATGTGGCGGACATGCCCATTTTGTCTAACAATATATCCAGTTCTGTTTGCAAATTCAGGTCGTAAATATTGTTATTTACTTTAATTGAAAAACGCTTCAGGTTATAATCCGCATGAATGATTTCTATAGAATAGGATTGGTGATTTTGCAGAATATGGAACTTGTTGTCCAGCAATTTTACCAGGTCAATTTCAGTTTGTTTTCCATCAATCTTTATTTGGTGATTATCCAGTTCAATTTCATGTGATTTGTCTTCCTTGTAAAAAACTTTGTATTTCATGTCGTGTTTTTATATTTCTGTTATAAGCCTATTGTGCATTCTTAAAATTGTAATATTTCTTGACTTTGAACAACCTATAACTTTAAGCTGTTTCTTACCTTTGTGTATCACAACACGATATTAAGTAATTAGCAATTATTCATTATCTTTACTTTTTCAAACGATGTTAATAAGTACAAATGCGTAAGACCTGTTTATTCTTTTCTATTTTATTGGTTTTCATATCATTAAATGCAAATTGTCCCAAGAAAAAAGGCAAAAAAAAATACCCTAAATTGTTAGAGGAAGTCATTATAACACCTCAGAATTATATTACCAGTTATAAAGCTTCTTATAAAAAATATTTTGATTTATTGAGTACAAAGCTAAATCTCAGACCTGTCTTTAAAGAAAAAGTGATTTATGGTACTGCCGACTTATTGCTTAAACCTCATTTTTATGATCAAAATCAACTGGTGCTGGACGCGAAATTCATGAAAATTAATTCTGTAGCATTAATTACAGCTTCCGGAAATAAAAAATTGAACTTCAGTTATGATACCATGCAACTGAAGATTGATCTGGAAAGATATTATACCAGAAATGACCAGATTGCCCTATTCATAGATTATGTGGCGCAACCTTATGTGCAGGATAGCCTGCAACGAGAATCCGGCAGAGGAATTTATTTTATTGACGTGGAAGATAAAAATCCATATAAACCTATGCATATGTGGTCTCAGGGTGAAGAGGAAGCGGCTTCGTGCTGGTTTCCAACATTAGATGCCACGAATCAAAAGTCTACCCAGGAAATTTTAGTAACGCTGGATAAAAATCTGATTTCTTTATCCAATGGCTTACTCATTGATTCGAAAGATAATGGTGACGGCACCAAGACCGATCACTGGAAACAGGATAAACCACATTCTCCGTATCTTTTTTTTCTGGCAATTGGTGATTATTATAAAAGTACCAGTTCCTGGCGAGACAAAGAAGTTTCTGCCTACACGTTTCCGAAATATAAAGACGACGTGGCAGAGATTTTTAAAAATATGCCGGAAATGATGGAGTTTTTTTCTCAGAAACTAGGCGTAGATTTTCCTTGGGATAAAATGGCAAATATCATGGCATATGATTACACTGCAGGTGCGATGGAAAATTCTTCTGCCATTATTTATTACGAAAGTTTATTATGTAATCGCCAGAAATTAATTGACGGTGATTTTGACTGGATTATTTCACATGAGTTATTCCATCAGTGGTTTGGCGATTTGGTGACGGCTGAATCCTGGGCAAACCTTACGTTGAATGAATCCTTTGCCGATTATTCTGAATACATGTGGTGTGATTTTAGAGATGGCAAAGACCTGGGCGATGCTTATCGTTATAAAGCTACTCAAAAGTATATCCGTTCATCCAAGTTCAAGAATGAACCGATTGTAAATTATTACTACGAAAATCCGCACGATAATTTTGACGATATACGATATGAAAAAGGCGGAGCGGTGCTGCACATGCTGCGAAATTATGTTGGTGAAGATGCCTTTTTTAAGTCACTGAATAAATACCTCACCGCTTTTAAATTCAACAGTGCGGAAATATCAGATTTACGCAAGGCGTTTGAAGAAGTTACCGGTGAAGATTTAAACTGGTTTTTTAATCAATGGTGGATGAGCAAAGGACATCCGGTGCTGGATATCACGCATAAATATGATGAGAAAAATAAGACGATAGAGTTGACAGTTCGGCAAACGCAATCAGATTTTGACGGTCCTGCGTTTCGAATACCAACAAAAGTAGATATTTACTTAAATGGCAAGAAGGAAACTAAAATTATAGATGTCAATGACAGAATAAATACCTTTTATTTTCCGGCAGCGTCGGCACCGCAACTGGTGAATTTTGATGCGGATAAAGTATTGTTGTGCGAAAAGAAAGAAGACTTAAGTGAAACAGAGCAAATTTTCAAATTTTATAATGCACCGTTATTTTTAGACAAGCTGGAAGCCTTAAAAGCACTTGCATTACGTCAGAAAGATAATGCAGTGGTGCAGGAACTTTTATTCAAAGCGTTGCAGGATAAAAACTGGAATATCAGACAAGAAGCGCTAGAGTTGATAGAAACAGATAAGTATGCCAATAAAGCGCAGTTGTCTTTAGCGATACAAAATATCATTAACACAGATGCTAAATCGTCTGTACGCGAGAAAGCCATCAATAAAATAGCCAGGATTGAAAAAAGTAAAAGTGTTGAAATACTGCAGAATGTTCTTGATAAAGATTCTTCATACAGTTGTCTGATTGCTGCACTAAACAACCTGAGTTCTTACAATAAACCCAAAGCGTATGCGTATGCGGTTCAATTATCGTCTAAAGAAAATCCTGATCTAATGACTGCAGTTGCTAAGGTATTTAAAGATACAACGGCAGATAATTTTGACTTTTTCAAGAAAGCAATCTGGTTAAATACACCAAGAAGTTCTTATCCTAATTTCAAGTCCTTTGGTGAGTATCTCGAAAAAGCTAACAACACGGTGCTTGAAAAAGGGATCCTGTTTTTGAAAGATATTTCTACATACGAAGAGTCTGATTATAATACGGAAGGTGCCAAACAGCTAGTGAGAAACATGCACTATTCACTGACAGAGAAAGCAAAAAAAGACAAGCAAGCAGACATTCGATTACAGATTGTCAAAAAAACGGGTAAAGAATTACTAAACTAGATTTTCTGTTCAACGGCAAACTGCTCTTTTTTCAGATAGGATGATTTGGCAAGCTGTAGTAAGATAAATTCCGCTTCTTCTTTCGAAATACCGCGTGCAAATGTAACCAGTTTACTGACGGTGTCAAATTTTATAACAGTTCTTGTTTCATCAACCCAACTGCCATTCCGATTGGCTTTGTAAATTTCAATATCTGTCCTGAGGTTCGAGATTCCGGCTACATCGTAAAAATTTCTTCTGTAAAAAAAAACCAGCGGCTTGTCTGTAATAAGATACTCATGATTAATCAGAATGCGTTCTCGGCCAAAAAATAACCATACAAAAAAACTGGCACCGGCCATACCTAAGGCAAACCAGCCTAAAATACTCAAAATAAGTCCGGCTTTGAACCAGAAGTATTGAAGGTGTAACGTAATTCGAACCAGCACATACAAAGCAATAATCCATGCCAATGTTGCAAAAATCATGGCAACCAAAGCGATCGTATTTTTTTTCAAGGCAATGCGAATTTCCAGCAGGTTTTTTCTTTTAAAAACTCTGACACGATTTTTTGGAGCGTTGTTTTCCGGCTTCATTCAGATTACTAAGATAAAATATTTTTAACGCAAAATAGTTTCTTATATTTGTTTGTTGGTCGACAGTCAATAGTCCATAGATAATTGATAATAGTTTAAACCATTGACTATTGACCATTGACAAATAAACTATCAAAATGAAACTACAATTTCCTGAAGGATTTATCTGGGGCACTTCCACCGCTGCTTATCAAATTGAAACGGCCTCAGAACATAACTGGAAAGGCCTGAAATGCAAAGACGGCACCACATTCGATAAATGCTCACAACACGATTTGCATCGCGATGAAGACCTGGAATATATTTGCCAGATCAGTAACGGCTATCGCATGAGTCACGATTGGGGAAAGTTGCAGAAAGCTCCATTTTTAGCATTCGACCAGAAAGAAGTGGACGCTTATCTTAAATTTATGGAAGAACTGAAACGCCGCGGCAAACATATTATGCTGGTGCTGCATCATTTCACCAATCCGTTGTGGTTTGAAAAAGAAGGAAGTTGGGAAAAAGAAGGCAACCGAAAAATGTGGCTGGATTTTGTGCAAAAAAGCGTCGATACGTTCGGACATTTGGTAGATACCTGGAACACGTTTAACGAACCCAATGTATATGTGTCCAATGGATGGCTCACCGGTGAGTTTCCTCCATTTAACAAAGGGAAATTATTTTTAGCCAGAAGAGTGCTGAAAGAAATCAGTCGCGCGCACGAAGAAGCGTATGATATCATCAAACAAAAATCGAAAGCACCGATTGGAATTTCGTTTAACACGGTACAGTTTAAAGGCGAAATATTTCCCGGACATATTTTTGCAAAAATAGCCGACTGGTGGTTTATGGATTATTGCCATAATCATTTTTTGAAACAGGATTTTCAAGGGTTGAGTTATTACGCGAGAATGTCGTTCCGACCGTTTCCGTTAGACAATATGAACCATACGGAGCAACTGAAAAAATTAGGCAGACGCACCGACCTGATGTGGGAATATGACCCGAAAGGTTTTTACGATGTGTTTCACCGTTACTGGAAAAAAACCAAGAAGCCTATTATCATTACGGAAAGCGGCATTTGCACGCACGATCCAAAAGTGCGTGTGGAAAGCATCAAAGAGTATTTGGGCTGGGTGCATAAAGCACAGCAAGACGGCATTCCGATACAAGGCTATTTTCACTGGAGCACGATGGATAACCACGAATGGAATATTGGACAATACTATCGCTTTGGTTTGGTTAGTGTAGACTTTGAAACCGGCAAGCGCACAATGACTGAGGCTGGTACTTTCTTAGGTCAAGTGGCACGTAATAATAGTGTGGAGGTTTGATGAATACTAGTTTCGTAAGTATTTTAAGTAATGTTGTCTCAGGTTATCCATATTTTAGTCTATTATATATTGATATTTTGGAGAAAAATAAAATCGGATGAATTTTATTCTAGTTTGATTTTAGCTTCAAATATTTTATTTTCTTCACTTACCTTAGTTGTTTTTCTTTACTATTTTATAGAAATCTTTACAGCTTGGTATTCTGGGAATATGTATGAAAGCTATGTATTTGCAAGTAGATCATATGGTGTCTTGAATTATCAATTCTATTTCGGATTATTTTTATTTACATTGATTCTACCGCTGATTTTTTGGCCTAAGTTCAAGTAATAAATGC
>JBIKPT010000027.1:0-23478 GCA_044357355.1 Chitinophagales bacterium | reverse complement strand
AAAATTGCTGCAGGAATTTATCCGGATGATTTGTCGAAGTAATCAGACAAAAAAGAATAGTAAATTATGGATGATAAATCATTCTGGAACTCAAACTTATTTAAATGGTTAGTTCTAATTGCCTTTTCCACTCCTTTTGTTATTTCTTATTTGAAATATTTTAGTAAAGTACAAAATCTAAAAAGGAACAATATTTATGTAAATGGAGTAGCAGGGGATTGGGGCGGAAACGGAAGAATTAAATATCAGAAGTATAGTATATTTTATAACTCAAAAATTTATCATGGAACTTATAATTCACATGATGCTAAATTTGGAGATACAATAACAGTAGCTTTAGATACTATATCTGGATTTAATATACCTGTTTTTATTCTGTTTAATAATAAAGACTCCATTAAAAAGTATAAACATGAATTTATTTTCTAAGTTGTACACAGTTTCCAAATCAGCGAAATCTTTTAATCTATTCAATCCGTGATTCAGACAAACAAACTTCAACAAGAATTTATTCAACGCTATGGTGAGTGTGAAGTAGAAACTTATTTTTCACCGGGTCGTGTAAATTTAATTGGCGAACATATAGATTATAATGGTGGTTTCGTGTTGCCGGCAACCATTTCATTAGGTATTGCTGCTATCGTAAAAAGAAGAAAAGATGCTATCATTCGCATATACGCAAATGATTTTCAGGAAGAAATTGAATTCGATTTAAATACGTTCACTTGTCATACTGAGTCTGGAGAAGAATTGCATTGGTCAGATTATATAAAAGCAACGGTACAGGTTCTAAAAGACAATGGAGTTCAACTACAAGGCGCAGATATTATAATCGACAGCGATTTGCCTTTGGGTGCAGGTTTATCATCTTCGGCAGCTTTAGAATGTTTAATTGCTTATATTTTTAATGAAGATATTTATTCAAAAGATAAAACTCAACTTGCTTTAGATGCACAACTCGCCGAAAGAAAATACGTCGGTGTCAATTGCGGCATCATGGATCAGTTTGCCATTGCAAATGGTAAACAACATCAGGCAATTTTACTTAATTGCGCAACGTTGGAATACGAATACATTCCTGCTGAGTTTAAAGAGTATCAACTCGTCATTATCAATTCTAACAAAGTACGTGCCTTAGCAGAATCTAAATACAACGAACGCAGAAAGGAATGTGATGCCGCTTATGAACTACTCAGCAAATTTGATATAGCAGCCGATTTGTGCCATGTACACGAAATTTCATTAGCCTATTTGGAAGATGATATTTTGTATCAGCGTGCAAAACATGCTATTTTAGAAAACAAACGCGTCATTCATGCTGTTGATGCATTAAGAAACGGTAGGATAGAAGCTTTCGGACAATTATTAACCGAATCTCATATTTCCTTAGATACTGATTATGAGGTAAGTGGATTCGAATTAAATAGGATTGTTCATTACAGCACGCATTTTGAAGGTTGTATCGGCGCACGCATGACAGGTGCCGGATTTGGCGGTTGTTGCATTGCATTGGTTCAAAAAGATAAAACAAATCAATTTATTTCGTATGTTGGCAAAAAATACAACGAAAAAACAGGATTAAAAGCGGATTTCTATCTGGCAGAAATTTCAGATGGTGTAAGAAAATTGTAGAATTATTGAATTGAAAAATAGCATTTTTCAGTAATTCATTAACTCTCTAATTGAATAATTAAGAAACATGGATAGCGTAGATAGTTTAGCGATAGAAGAAAGCAGTTTGCCACACGGAAAGAAAAACGAATTTTTAATTGTTTTTTTACTGGCATTTATCTGTTATCTGTCTTCGCTGGATTCCATGTTACTGATGCCGTTGGGAAATATTATCATGAAAACGTTTAATGTTTCGCCGGTGCAATCTACCATTGTAGTGTCGGTGTATTCCATTGTAGCTGGTATTTCTGGTTTCTTGTCTGCGTCTATTATGGATCAGTTCGACCGCAAGCAACTGCTGGTCGTCACCTTTATCGGATTTATTATCGGCACAGCATTATGCGGATATGCCTTTAATTTCAACCTGCTTATATTGTATCGCGGCATCACCGGAATTTTTGGTGGCATTGTTGGTGGCGTTTGTGTTGCCATCGTCAGTGATATTATTCCTTACAAACGCAGAGCCACCGCCATGAGTATAATTTCATTATCATTTGCAGTGGCTGCCATTACCGGTGTACCGGCTGGTTTGTTTTTAGCAAAACAGTTTAATATACAAATGCCGTTTAAAGCGCTTGCTGTTTTGTCTCTGCTGGCGCTGGTTGCAATTATTGTATGGATTCCGGCTATTAAAAGCCACTTAAAAAATAAAGTACCTGTCAAAAATCCGTTTGTCACTATCAGCAATATTTTTAAAGATAACAACCAGGTGATGGCGTTGTTGCTGGCATTTTTGCTGGTTTACAGTCACTATATTGTCATTCAGTTTATTGTGCCGTATATGGTGAATAATGTTGGATTCGACGAAGATTTGGTGCCGGTTATGTATGCTATTGGTGGTATTTGTACGATTGCCACATCGCCGTTTATTGGTAAAATTTCTGATAAAAAAGGTAATTTTCCATCATTCGTTATTCTGGTTATTTTATCGTTTATACCGATTATTGCCAGCACGCACATCAATAAAGTAGAAATACCGGTGGCGATTATAGTTTGTGCCATATTTTTTATTCTGGCTGCCGGAAGAATGATACCTGCTTATACATTGATGTCGGCGGCAACCACACCGGAAAAACGCGGAGGCTTCATGAGTATGCGATCTGCCTGTATGGAGTTGGGAACCGGAATTGCATCCATTACCAGCGGTATGATTGTGAGTCAGGGTTTAAATGGCAGAATCGAACATTTTAATTATGTCGGATATGTCTCTGTTGCCGTTGGTTTACTGTCTATTTATGTGGCATCTAAAGTAAAAGTGGTGAGCAAGCTGTAATATCTATGTTAACATAATTTTATGTTGATAGAATTAACGCAGAATTTCTCGAGAATGATTAAATTTGTAAAAAATAAAGAGTTTTATGGCAAAAATGACTAAAGTATTCGGCGCAATTTTATCTGTGTTAGGTACTATCTATCTTATCGTTACTATCTTTTTGTATCTTAATACATCAGCGCATTTAGATTATAATGCTGATAAACAAATGACATTTATCCAATCAGGAACACCTTATTTCTTTATTGTTTCGATTCTGATTTTAGGATTCGGAATCATCTTTGCAAAAGATAAAATTATAGACAACAATCATCATTAAGATGGTCGTTTTGTTTTCATGGTTATAAGTTTTGTCCTCGATTAGTAATAATCGAGGTTTTTTATTCAAAATAGTAAACCAATTAAGTCACTTAAGAAACATAAGGTTTTACACAAGAAAATTAAAGATAGAAAGCTGAAGAAGCTAAGTTATGTTTTCTTTTTTTTATTAAATTTTATCTTTCTAATTACAGCAACTAGAGTTTCTTTAGTTGCTTATTTGGTAGTGAATTAATAGGCAATCACGCCGCTGCCAATCAGCTCATCTTCCTGATACCAAGCGCAAAACTGACCTGGTGTTATTCCTTTCTGCAATTTTTTAAAAATAATATACAGACCGTTTTCTCGTTGGTATAAACAACATTCTTCCAATGGTTGTCGGTAACGAATACGTGCTTTATAGGTGCGTTGTTCACCTTTTTGTAATCTTAGATCTTTGCGAATCCAGTGTGTATCTTCATTTTTGATAAATAAACCAGCACGATTTAATCCTTTGTGTGCTTCACTTTCACCTAAATAAATAATATTTTCTTTAGTATCCGTCTGTACTACGAAAAGTGCTTCTTTAAAACCGCCGATTTTGATGCCTTTGCGCTGACCAATGGTGTAATAATGCGCACCGTTATGTTCACCAATAATTTTGCCATCGTTAATGGTAAATACGTTAGGTTTTGATAATTCAGTTAAGTCGTCATCACTGCAGTTTTCAAAATGGTAGTCAATTTTATCAGAAACATTTTCATTTGGAATTAATACAACATTTCCTTTCTTCGTTTTTAATTGTTGTTGTAAAAACTCAGGCAAGCGCACCTTGCCTATAAAACACAAGCCTTGTGAGTCTTTTTTATCAGCCGTGCTAAGTTCCAGTTGCTTTGCAATTTTTCGTACTTCAGCTTTTTGTAATTCACCAATAGGGAAGATGGCTTTACTTAATTGTTCCTGATTTAACTGACACAAAAAATAACTTTGATCTTTGTTATTATCTTTTCCGGAAAGCAAACTAAATACACCATCCTTTTCACTTTTTCTGCAATAATGACCAGTAGCCACATAATCTGCACCAATTGCCAATGCGTGTTTTAAAAAGATATCGAATTTTATTTCGCGGTTACAAAGCACATCAGGATTGGGTGTTCTGCCTGCATCGTATTCAGCAAACATATAATCTACGATACGTGTTTTGTATTCATCACTTAAATCGAGCGTTTGAAATGGAATACCGAGTTTTTGAGCCACCATTAATGCATCGTTGCTGTCGTCTATCCAAGGACAATCGCCTTGAATGGTAACGCTGCCATCATGCCAGTTTTTCATGAATAAGCCAATTACTTCATAGCCTTGTTGCTGCATCAGGTATGCTGCTACACTGGAATCTACTCCACCAGACATGCCGACCACCACTCGTTTTTTCATGCAGCAAAATTAACCAAAAGGCAGGCAAAAGAATATTATTTTTAAATAAAAAAATAAACCCGCGGTAGAACCCGCAGGTCCAAACATAACATTCATTAAATAACCAAAAAAGATAAATCTTTATTATTTGCTGACAATAATTTTTCTAAATGTGTTTCCTTCAGGCAATCCGAATTTCAGGATATAAGTTCCGCTGGACAGATAAGATAAATCCACAGAAGCCTGTTTGTCTTTTATGTTTTCATACTGATCCTGGAAAATTATCTGACCTGCAAGATCATATAATTCTACGTTAACTGTTTTGTAGTCTTTCAAACTAAAATTAATATTTACATTATTGGTTGCAGGATTCGGGTATACTTCTAAGTTATCAAAACTATTTTCAGCTTCTACAATTCCTGTCGGTGCTGAAACCGAAAACGTAGCGTTTTGAATGCAATTATTATTATCTTTTACAGAAACTTCATAGTTTCCTGCATTAATATTAGAAATAATATTACTTGATAAAGCAGTCACATTGTTAAGCATATAAGTATAAGGTGTAGTTCCTCCGGTAACATTCAAGGTTGCAGTATACATATTTCCACTTGCCAGTGTAGTATTAATGCTTACACTTAATTTTTCCGGTTGTGTAATAGATTTTGATACAGTTTTAATACAATTGTAACCATCTTTTACCGTTACATTGTAGTTTCCGGCAATTAGACCTGAAGCTGTTGAATTAGTTTGATTGTTGTTCCAGGTATAAGTGTAATTGCCATTTCCGCCTGTAGGTATTGCTTTTAATGAGCCATTATTGCTGCCGTTGCATGTCACATTCTGAATTAAATCAATAGATGCATTTAAAGTAGGTGCAACAGTAATCAGTGCAGTTTTTACCACTGAATCTTTTACAGCATCATTCAATGCCACTAATTTTATGGAATAGGTTCCGGCTGTTGTAAATGTATGTGAAGGACTATTGGTAGTATATTCTACAGAACCATTATTACCGATATCCCATCTCCATGAAGTTGGACTACCAAGAGATTGATCCGTGAATTTTACAGTAAGAGGAGCACAGCCGTTGATTTTATCAGTAATAAATTGTGTTGCGATGGGAGTTACCTGTTGATTGATTCTGCAAACGGTAGTTGCTATAACATGTTTCAAATAACCGCAAAATGATGATTCTGTACTTCTTGTTACAATTTCATTTACGCTTACCAAATCAGAATTAGGGCTTAATGTTCTCTTTGCTACACCATTAGCAATAGAAGGATACATAATCTCAGCACCATTGGAATTATGACCTTGGCCAAATGCGTGTCCAAGTTCATGTAAAGCCACCGTTTGAAAATCATACTGATTAGATGGTGTGGCATCAGAGCCAAAATAAAATCCGATATTTGGATTGAAAATCATATCTATGCCATCTGGAATAACCGGAGAACCAGCACATAAAGTGTAAGAAGAATAAGTAACACCTAATGCACCTGCAGGTAGCGGACAAGAAGCAGTAGAGAACGAAATAATGTTGGTATTATCTAGTTGGTTGCTGCAACTCGTTGCTGAAGTAGCAGTATTGATTGTTATGTTTACACCTGTTTTACATTTCCATTGCTCCAGGGCATTTGTAAAACTTTCTTTTGCACCAGCATTGTTGTTAAAATCTGAATTTAAAGTGAATGTATAACCACCGTTCCCGTTTTGGTTGATAAAAGCTATTTTATTTTTCTTGTATTCAAATTGATTATAAGTAATATTTAATGCAGATAAAGAAGATATTACCACACCATTTGCTGTAATAACATTAAATGCACCTGTTCCGGCACCTGGTTGTCTGTTTGCAGAAGCCCCCGGAACAACCACTTTTATTTCTGTGTTTGTCCAGGAAACAATATATGTTGTATCCGGAATATTAGTAAAAACATTAGAAGAAGTGCTGTTTGCATCTCTGAATTGTACAGTTGCCTGGCCGGTTCTATTGCCAAAACCCCAACCACTTATAGTTAATACACTTTGAGTACCGGCACTAATAGTTGCTGGTGTAAACAGAGAGATAGATGCATCTCCGCTAACATCATCTGCAGCGCCTTCCGGATTGCTTTCACGATAATTGATACCAGTTGTTTTTGTAATAAGTCCATAGACGTTAGATCGTGTTTGGTATTCTTCAAAAGGATCACTATATGTTCCTGTGTATTTATTTAATTCAATAAATCCTTGTGCCAGCGAAAATATTTCATAGCTTTTAAATCTGCTTGAGTAGTTTAACGAAACTGTATTATCTGTAAGAAAGAAAATACCTTTTGATCCAACTTTTAATTCAGCATTTGGTTCTACAACAAGTAATTTTCCATCAATTTCTCCGCCTGGAGTAATGATTTCGATAGTAGAAGTAGCACTACCTTTCAAAATTCCGTTTACTTGAATTGTATTAACAGTATAAATAGCAGATTTATCAGTATTCCAACAAGAATGCTGAGCTGTTACTTCTCCGTCAATAATAGTTTGTGAGTTTTTAGTTCTGTTGTCGATGGTTACTTTCGAGAGCAGACAATTTGCGTTAGAACAATAACTATAAGCTATTGCGAACAATAAGAAAAAGGGTTTCATGTTATGTTATTTATGTTTCTAAAAATAAATAGGGTACCACAAACTTAGATACTATTTTTCGATTTGTCAATAGTAAATTAATTTATTATTAAAATAATTAATTATAAAGTAAGCTAAAACACCTATTTTTAGACCATGTTAGGACTTAAATTAGCAACAGATCCACGGTGGGTAAATTTAGCTTCTGCTTCTATTAAAGAGATACTTACAGATCATGCTTTTTGTGAACAGAAAGCAACTACTAACTGTATTAGCCTCATACAGTTATATCCTGAAAAGAATTATCTGGTCGATAAATTAATTCCAATTGTAAATGAGGAATGGTCACATTTTAAAATGGTGCTCGACGAGCTTAAAAAGAGGAATCTTCAGTTAGGTAAACAACGTCAGGATAAATACGTGGTGGCATTGCAAAATTTTTTAAGAAAAGGTGGCAGAGAAGAGGATAGATTCCTCGACAGGCTACTTATGGCAGCATTAATTGAAGCCAGAAGCTGCGAACGATTCAGATTACTGTCTTTGGATATCAGTGATGATAATCTTAAACAATTTTATCACAAATTAATGATTTCAGAAGCTACACATTACGTTTTATTTATAGATATTGCAGAGAAATATTTTGAAAAAGAAGTGGTAAAGCAAAGATGGGAAGAGTGGCTGGAATACGAAACAAAGGTATTAAGTGAATTGGAATTACGTGGTGACAGAGTACATTGATTCATTTAAATTACTGAATGAAAGCAAATAAAAAGAACCAGGTTACAAGTACACCGGAACAGAGGATTCAACTTTCAGGTGCCACCATTCAGGAACTATTCAGCAATAAAAGCTGGAAATCTTTATTTTTAAGAACAGATATTTCATCACTCGTATTTTACAGAATATTATTCGGATTACTAATGTTATATGAGGTAAGCCGCTATTTAGGCAGTGAATGGATTTATAATTATTGGATACAGCCTAAATTTCATTTTACCTATTGGCCTTTTGATTTTTTACAACCATTACCCGGTAACGGTATGTATGTATTGTTCTATGTAATGGCTTTACTATCTGTTTTTATAATTATCGGTTTTTTTTACAGATTGAGTATGTTGTTGTTTTGGTTATGCTTCAGTTATATGTTTTTACTGGAGCAAACACGCTACATGAATCACTTTTATTTATTGATGCTGATAAGTTTTATAATGATTTTTATACCAGTTCATACAAGTGCTTCTGTTGATAGCAAAATATTCAAAAATTGCAAATCGGAAATAGCTCCGGTCTGGTCGCTTTGGCTGATGCGTTTTATGATTGCAGTTCCTTTTTTTTTTGGTGGAGTCGCTAAATTAAATGCAGACTGGCTGCAGGGACAACCGCTCAAAATTTGGTTAAGAAGAGAAACAGATTTTCCAATAATTGGAAGCTTATTTCAATATGACTGGATGATTTATTTTATGGCATATTCTGGTATGTTGTTAGATTTATTTATTGTTCCTGCATTATTATTTAAAAAAACACGTTTATGGGGTTTTATATTAATCGTTACATTTCATTTAATGAATTCTCAATTATTCAGTATTAATGTTTTCCCCTGGTTTATGATTGCCGCCACCAGTTTGTATTTTAATCCGGGTTGGTTTAGAAAGGTAGTGAATTTTGTAACCGGAAACAACTGGAAATTAAAAACCACTTCAATAGATAGAATTGATAGTACCGGTAACTTGTCATTTCAGGAAAAAGCAGTAGTTGGCTCACTTATATTTTGGATAACGCTTCATACCGTTTTACCACTCAGACATTTCGTTATTCCAGGTTCGGTGCATTGGACAGAAGAAGGCCACAGATACGCTTGGAATATGAAGTTGAGAACCAAAAGTAGTAAAGGTTATTATAAAGTAGTGGACAAGAAAACAGGTCAGACTGAAATTGTAAATTCCAGAGATTTTCTTACCAAACGACAATACATAAAAGTAGGTGACAGACCTTATCTTGTCTGGCAGTTTTGTCAGATGTTAAAAAAAGAATACAAAGAGAAACAGAACAGAGACGTAGCGGTATATGCAAATATTCAATCAACCTTAAACGGAAGAAAATATCAGCAATTAATAGATTCCACTGTTGATTTAACGTCTGTACCAAGACCAATTTTTCCTGCTTCTTGGATTGTTCCACTCACAACACCGTTAAGTGATCAACTGGAAAAAATCAAAATGAAGATGACGGCGGCGAATAATCAAATTTTTAAACTACTATATTAATGCAAACAACACTAGATTCCATTAAATCATATTTATTGCAACTTCAACAGTCGATTTGTGATGCTTTAGAAGAATTAGATGGCACGGCAAAATTTATAGATGACCAATGGCACCGAGAAGAAGGTGGTGGCGGATTAAGTAAGGTAATTCAAAATGGTGCTGTGTTTGAAAAAGGCGGTGTTAATTTTTCACACGTGCACGGAAAATTACCGGAAATTCTGAAATCAGAAACTCGAACCGAAGACTATTTTCACGCAACAGGCGTATCCATTGTAATTCATCCGATAAATCCTTTTGTACCAATTATTCATATGAATGTTCGGTATTTTTGCATGTCAGAAAATGCGGAAACTGCTATAATAGACGAGTGGTTTGGTGGAGGTATCGATTTATCACCTGCTTATCCAAACAAAACAGACACGTTGCATTTACATACTAATTTAAAAGCTGCCTGCGATAAATTTAATGATACTTTTTATGCCGAATTTAAAACCTGGTGTGATACCTACTTTACCATTCGGCATAGAAATGAAATGCGCGGCGTTGGCGGAATTTTTTACGATCACCTCAGACCTAAGGATTCAGAACATAAAGAACATTTATTTGAATTTATGCAAGAAATAGGCAACAGCTTCATTCCGATTTACAAAGAAATTGTAAATAATAACATGCATAAAACGTATACAGAAAGAAACAAAGAATGGCAGTTTATTCGCAGAGGAAGATATGCAGAATTTAATCTTGTGTACGACAGAGGAACGCATTTTGGCCTCAAAACTAACGGTCGTATTGAATCCATATTAATGAGTTTGCCACCACATGCAGAATGGAAATATAATTTTATCCCTGAAAAAGACAGTGAAGAAGCAAAAGCAACGGCGTTTTTTCAACCAATTTCCTGGTTTTAAGTAGTTGTACATATTATTGATATTTGTCAAGTAAACTTTAAATGTGGACAAAAACTACATTCTTAATGTATGATTTGTATCACAAAATGTAGTTTTTTGAGCGTATATTTACATAATATGAAGTCTACTTTCGAACACGTTGATTGTAAACATTGCTCCAATCGATTTAAATCTGTTTTTTGTAAAACAGAAAATGATAGAATGGATGAAATTGAAGCATTGAAGATATGCTCGGTTATCAAAAAAGGAGAAAACATTTTCAGAGAAAATTCATACGCTTCCGGTGTCTATTGTATTAATGCCGGAAAAGTAAAATTATCCATGATGGGTGACGAAGGAAAGGAGCAGATTGTACGTTTGGCAAAGTCCGGTGACATTGTAGGTTATAAAGCTTTGCTTTCCGGAGACAGATACAGCGCAACAGCAACAGCTTTGGAAGATTGTAATGTATGTTTCATACCAAGAGAAATATTTCTTGTCATCTTACAAAAAGACGCTGCACTTTCATTCGAAATGATGAAAGTATTATCCGATGAATTGAAGAAAGCAGAAGAAAAAATAACTCATTTAGCGCAAAAGCCGGTTCGCGAACGTGTTGCCGAAACTATCTTATTCTTAAAAGAAACATACGGATTAGATGCGGATAACCATGTCAATGTTTCACTCACCCGAGAAGAAATCGCCAACTTAGTAGGTACCGCTACCGAAACTGCGATCCGCTTGTTATCAGAATTCAACAAAGATCATATCATAGAACTTTCCGGTAAAAAAATTAAAATACTCGATCAAAATAAACTGATTAAAACAGCAAATTTATTTGATTAGCAATTAGAGTATATCAAAACATGATTTTTATCATGTTTTGAATTGATAGGTATCAGCATACGTAGGTTTTATTCAGATTACTTTAGCATAAAATTCTGCAATGCATAATCTGCATATTATAAATTACAATGATTTTTCGGCTGATGAATTATGTCATTATCTCGAAGACCGCCATTATACTCAAATAATAACGGATATGGAATCCATTCAAAGTTTTTTAATGAACTTGAATTGTCTTGAAGAATCTGAAATTGTAGAAGTTACCAATGTGGTTTTTCGTAAATTATATACCGAAGTGAAGCAATTATTCACTAAAGACAGTATATTACTGTTTCCACATTTAAAGAATAATGTGACTGTAAAAATTAATTTGGAGCCGGTAAATCAGATTCACGGCAAAATAAGCACTATCTTAATGCAGTTACGCAAATTGATGAATAACTATGTTCAGCAACCAGGCTGGTCAAATCAGTTAAAAATTTGCTGTAATGAGTTATATGCACTTGAACAATCTATACAACATGTATTGTACATCAAGGAGAATTTCTTGTGGACAAAAATAGACAATCCTGCATCTCATGAGTGTTGAAATTATTGATAAATCAAAATGTTACCATTGCGGTGAAAATTGTACTTCGGATTCAATACATTTAGAAAATAAATACTTTTGCTGTGATGGTTGTAAGTTAGTTTATGAAATTCTGAGTGAGAATAATTTATGTACTTATTACGATTTAAATAACAATCCGGGTGTTGTCCAAAAAATTAAAATAAGAGAAGATAAGTTTGCTTTTTTAGATGATGAAGGTATACAACAAAAGTTAGTTCAGTTTACGGATGGTAAACAAACACACTTGACGCTCTATTTGCCGCAAATGCATTGCAGTTCATGTTTATGGTTGTTAGAGAATCTGCATCGTGTCAATCAGGGTGTAATTAGCTCTAAAGTAAATTTTGTAAAAAAAGAAGTATATCTGGTGTTTGATACGGCTAAAACTTCGTTGCGTAAAGTGGTGGAAACCCTAACGGCTATTGGTTATGAGCCACATATTAGCTTGCAGGAATTAGACTCAAAAAACATCAGAAAAACAGATAAAACAAGATTATATAAAGTTGGTATAGCCGGTTTTTGTTTTGCCAATATTATGATGATGAGTTTTCCCGAATATCTGGTGGCAGATGGTGTGGTGGAAGCTAATATCAGAGAAGTACTCAAGTATTTCATCGTTGCTTTTTCTTTGCCGGTAATTTTCTTCAGTGCCACAGAATTTTTTGAAATTGCCTGGAAAGGACTGAAACATAAATTTCTGAATATTGATGCACCTATTGCTTTAGCCATTGCCATTACATTCGGAAGAAGTTTGTATGAAATTTTCTCACATACAGGTGCAGGTTACCTGGATAGTATGAGCGGAATTGTATTTTTTATGCTGGTTGGAAGAATCTTACAGGATAAAACCTATCAGTCTATTTCTTTTGATCGCGATTACAAATCGTTTTTTCCAATCGCAGTAAATGTTGTGGTGGATGGTAAATCGATTCCAACACAAATTGATAAAATTAAATCCGGTGATATCATTCAGATTTATAATAATGAATTAATTCCGGTAGATTGTATTCTGTCAAAAGGAAAAGCAGAGATTGATTATAGTTTTGTAAGTGGTGAAAGTTTACCGGTGCTAAAAGAACCCGGTGAAATTATTTATGCAGGCGGAAAACAAATGGCTGGCGCACTCGAGTTGTTAGTAGTTAAAGAAGTTTCTCAAAGTTACCTGACAAATCTGTGGAACAGAGATGTCTTTAAAACAAAAGAAGAAATACCAGATTCATTTATTCATATTTTGAGTAAATACTTTACATTTCTGGTATTGGGTATAGCTGCAATCGCTGCAACCTATTGGTATATGCAAGGTGAAAACAGGCTAATGTGGAATACCATCACCACCGTTTTAATTGTAGCGTGTCCTTGTGCATTATTATTATCGTCAACATTCACCAACGGAAATATTCTTAGATTACTTAGCAAGAATAAATTTTACCTTCGCCATCCGGATGTAATTGAACATATCTCTAACATCAACCAGCTGGTATTCGACAAAACCGGTACCATTACACAACAAAGCAATGTTAAGGTATCATACACCGGAAAAGCACTCAACGATTCAGAGCAACTAAATATTGCATCACTACTGGCACAATCGCCGCATCCGCTCAGTAAAGCAATTGTAGAGTTCATGGCTAAAAAAGAACTTATAACGGTAGAAAACTTTAAAGGTACTGAAGGAAAAGGAATTGAAGGCTGGATAGAAGATAAATACTATAAAGTAGGCTCGCATGAATTTATTTATGGTAAAAGTTCTCATCAGCAGCGCAACAGCGTTGTGTATATTATGATAGACAACGATGTGAAAGGTGAATATAAAATTGTAAACAATTACCGATTTGGATTCAACCGTTTGATGCAGACATTAAAAGATAAATTCACTGTGTCTGTAATTTCCGGCGATAATGACGCAGAACTATCCAGATTGCAGGCTATTTTAGGAAAAGATGCTGATATACTATTTCACCAGAAACCGGACGACAAATTAAGTTATGTACAGCATCTTCAGCAGGTAAAAATGAAAAATGTGATGATGATCGGAGATGGCCTCAACGATGCCGGTGCATTAAAACAAAGTAATGTCGGAATTGCAATAACAGAAAATTCAAATAATTTCAGTCCTGCCTGTGATGGTATTTTGGATGCCACACAATTCTCAAATCTGGATAAATTCATCGAGTTTGCAAAATCCGGTAAACAAATTATACTAATGAGTTTTGTGTTATCCATTTTATATAATGTGATAGGATTGTATTTTGCCGTGCAAGGCACATTATCGCCATTAATTGCAGCTATTTTAATGCCTTGCAGTTCAATCAGTATTGTTTTGGTAACATATGGAATGAGCGAGTTGGCTGCATTGAAAAATGGGTTAAATAAAACATGACAAAAGTCATATTTAATATTGACCGCTGTCATCCAATTGGTAGTAGAATATTAGATACCTTTGAAACCGAAGATTAAAAGAATAAAATGAGTGTAATCATAGTAATGTTAGTTGGAAGTCTCATCATCGCCGGAGGATTTTTAATCGCCTTTTTATGGAGTGTGAAAGACGGACAATATGATGATGAATACTCACCGGCGCATCGTATTTTATTCGATGATACCCTAAAAGATAAACCAATCAAGTAATTAATATGGAATTAGAAAGATTTTCTTACGACAACCGCTTACCGAAATATTTCGCATACGCTACCATTTTATGGGGCGTTGTCGGTATGCTTGCAGGTGTTTTAATCGCATTTCAACTGGCATTTCCGTTTCTAAATTTAGATATGGCAGCCACGACTTTTGGTCGTGTTCGTCCTGTTCATACGAATGCAGTAATTTTTGCCTTTGTAGGAAATGGGATTTTTACTGCTATTTACTACTCACTGCCTCGTTTGCTCAAAACAAAAATGTACAGCAAGGTATTGGGTAATATTCATTTTTGGGGCTGGCAACTCATCATTGTTGCTGCGGCAATCACTTTATTGGCAGGATTTACTACCGGAAAAGAATATGCAGAATTAGAATGGCCGATTGATATTGCTATTACCTTGGTTTGGGTAGTATTTGGTATCAATATGTTCGGAACTATCTTAACCAGACGCGAAAGACATTTATATGTGGCTATCTGGTTCTTTATTGCTTCCTGGGTAACGGTTGCCATGTTGCACATCGTTAACTCAATGGAATTGCCTGTTTCTTTCTTGAAAAGTTATCCGGTATACGCTGGTGTGCAGGATGCATTGGTACAATGGTGGTATGGACACAATGCAGTGGCATTTTTCTTAACCACACCTTATCTGGGATTGATGTATTACTTCGTTCCCAAAGCAGCGAATCGTCCGGTATATTCTTACCGTTTAAGTATCGTTCACTTCTGGTCACTTATATTTTTATATATCTGGGCTGGTCCTCACCATTTATTATATACTGCTTTACCACAATGGGCACAGTCTTTAGGTACTGCATTCTCTATCATGCTTATTCTTCCTAGTTGGGGTGGTATGTTAAATGGTTTATTTACGTTAAGAGGTGCCTGGGATAAAGTCCGTGAAGATCCTATTCTGAAATTCTTTGTAGTGGGTGTGACTTGCTATGGTATGTCTACCTTCGAAGGGCCAATGTTATCATTGAAAAATGTAAACGCCATTTCTCACTATAGCGACTGGACAGTAGCACACGTACACATCGGTGCTTTAGGATGGAATGGATTTTTAACGTTTGGTATGATGTATTGGTTAATACCAAGATTGTTCAAAACAGAATTGTTCTCTAAAAAACTGGCAAGCGCACACTTCTGGATAGGAACATTTGGAATTATTCTATATGCAATTCCTATGTATTGGGCAGCATTCCGTTCCTATTTCATGTTTAAGGCATTTACACCGGAAGGTCAGTTACAATATCAGTTTATTGATATCGTACAAATATCCATTCCATTTTATATTATGAGAGCGGTAGGTGGTACTGTCTTTTTATTAGGAACATTATTAATGGTATATAACTTAATTAAAACGGTAAGCCAGGGTTCATTTGTTGAAAGCGAAGAAGCAGAAGCTGCTCCATTGGCTAAAACCTATGCACCAACCGGAAAAAGATTCTGGCACAGTGTGATTGAAAGAAAACCAATCTTATTATTGGTGATGAGTTTACTGGTGGTTGCATTGGGTGGTATTTTTGAATTAATACCGACCTTCATGATTAAATCCAATATTCCAACTATTTCAAGTGTCAAACCATATACTCCTTTAGAATTACAGGGAAGAGATATTTATATTCGGGAAGGTTGCTATACCTGTCACTCACAGATGATTCGTCCGTTCAGATATGAAGTGATGCGTTACGGAGAATACTCTAAAGCAGGTGAGTTTGTATATGATCATCCATTTCAGTGGGGAAGCAAACGTACCGGTCCGGATTTGGCGCGCATTGGCGGAAAATATCCGGATAGCTGGCACTTTAATCATATGCTGGAGCCAACTTCAATGGCGCCTGGTTCCGTAATGCCCAGATATCCATGGTTATTTAGAAGAGATATCGACCTGGCATCTACCAATTCTAAAATACATGCTATGCGTATGCTGGGTGTACCGTATGAAGAAGGATACGAAGCTAAAGCAAATGAAGATTTGATGGCTCAGGCAGATCAAATTGCGGCAACCTTAAAAGCAGATAAGATTGAAATCAGCAGCAAAAAAGAAATAATTGCTATGATTGCTTACCTGCAGCGTATGGGTAAAGATATTAAATCTGAACCAAAAACAACAAACAAATAAGAAGACTAACTTCCTTATTGTTTAAACAATTAAAATTAAGAGTATGAAGTTTATAAATTATTTAGAAGGCATCACAGGAATAAGTATTTTTCCTATGACTTCATTGTTGTTGTTTGTTGCATTCTTCTTGCTGGTTACTCTTTGGGTAATCCGTGCAGATAACGGCTTAATCGACCATATGAAAAACATGCCGCTGGAAAAAGATTCAATTGACTAAAATTAAATGTTATGAGACTAAAATATAAAATCAAATTACTTCTTTTTGCGCTGATAAACACCTTGTTTATCACAAATAGTTTTTCTCAGGCTGCTGCTCCTGCAGCATCTGCTGCCGGATCTTCAATACCTGTAAATACAATATTGTGTTGTATTGCACTGGTTTTGTTGTTCATTATTATTGTAATGGCAGGAACGGTTAACGGAGCCATTGAATTATACAAATCCAACAAACAGAAAACCGCTGCTACAGCCGCTAAACAGGTAAGTGTTTTACTTGGATTGATGTTGTTGTCTCAGTATGTATTTGGTCAGGATGCCGCTGCTGCCGCACAAACAGCCGCAAGCAGTGCAGTCACCACCGCGAATATTTATTTCTATGGATTTGTAACCATTATCATTGTTGAGGTGGCTGTTATACTTTTCTTTATTAAAGCATTGAGATTTTTAACAGGTATTGAGCAATTGAAAAAAGAAAAAGTAGCCAAAGGGGAAGACAAAACATTCTGGGAAAAAATCAACCAGTTTAAACCACTGGAAGAAGAAGACAATATGGATACCGGTCACAACTATGACGGCATCCGTGAGTTGGATAATATTACACCACCCTGGTTTATTGCAGGGTTTGCCGCTACAATCTTATTTGCCGCCGTTTATCTCTACAGATTCCATATTGCAGAATCAGCATTAACTCAGGAACAGGAGTTGGCTGTTGAAATGAAAGATGCACAGATACTTCAGGATTCTTTATTAAAACTGGAAGGTAATAAAGTAGATGAAAACTCTGTAGCGATGCTTGGTGCAACAGGAATTGCAGCCGGTAAAAAATTATACGATATGAATTGTGTTGCTTGCCACGGTGACAAAGGACAAGGTGGCGTTGGTCCAAACATGACGGACAATTATTATATTCACGGCGGGTCTATAAAAGATGTGTTCAAAAGTATAAAATATGGTTGGGTGGAAAAAGGAATGAAAGCCTGGAAAGATGATTTCTCACCAACACAAATTGCACAGTTATCCAGTTATGTCGAATCACTGAAAGGAACAAATCCTCCGGGTGCCAAAGAAAAACAGGGAGAACTGTATGTTGAAACAGCTGCAACAACACCAGCCGATTCAACTAAAGCAAAATAAATAAGAAACAATGGACTTAGATGAATTACAGCACGCAGAATCCTACAGAGACAGAGTAAGTACAGTAACAGAGAAAGGTGCAAGAAACTGGGTTTATGCCTTGAAACCTCACGGTAAGTTTTACAACTACCGCAACATATTAGCAGCATTTTATTTGCTTGTATTTTTTGGTATTCCGTTTATTAAGGTATACGGAATGCCTTTTATTATGTTCAACGTGCTGGAAGGAAAATTCATCCTGTTTAGTAAGATTTTCTGGCCGCAGGACTTTTATATTTTCGCCATTGCGATGATTACGTTTATCATTTTCATCGTACTGTTCACCGTTATCTATGGCAGGCTTTTTTGCGGATGGGTTTGTCCTCAAACCATCTTTATGGAACTCGTGTTTCGCCCGATAGAATGGCTGGTGGAAGGCAATCCGGCTGAACAGAAACTGCTGAATAATGGTCCGTGGAATTTTAAAAAAGTATATAAGAAACTGCTCAAGCACCTTATCTTTTTTACCATTTCATTTATTATTGCCAACACTTTCCTGATGTACATCTTTGGAAAAGACAAGGTCATTAAAATTATAGAAGAACCTATTTCAGAACATGTTGCTTTGTTCGTAGGTCTTATTGTATTTACTCTTATGTTTTACGGTGTGTTTGCTTTTGTACGTGAAATTGTCTGCACCACCATTTGTCCTTACGGCAGATTGCAGGGCGTTATGTTTGATAAAGACACGATGTTAGTGGCCTATGATTATAAAAGAGGTGAAGAAAGAGGCAAATATAAAAAGAACGAAGAAAGAACATTAGGCGACTGTATTGATTGTCATCAGTGCGTTAATGTATGTCCGACAGGAATTGATATCAGAAACGGTACGCAGCTGGATTGTACCAATTGTACAGCATGTATAGATGCCTGCGATTTTATGATGGAAAAAGTAGGTTTGCCTAAAGGATTAATTCGCTATGCATCAGAAAATGGTATTGCAGAAGGCAAGAAACTAACCTTTACTCCTAAGATAAAAGCGTATTCTGTTTTGTTAGTCATTCTGATGACTATCTTAAGCATTTTAATGGCGACAAGAAAAGATGTAGATGCACATATCACCAGAACAGGCGGCCAGTTGTATCAGGAATTACCGGATAATAAACTGAGCAACTTATACAATGCAAAAATCATCAACAAAACAAACAGGGAATTTCCGGTCGAATTGAAACTGGAGAACGTAAAAGGTGAAATTAAACTTGTCGGCAAACAATTCATCAGCCTGAAAGGAGAAAAGATCCATACCGAAACCTTCTTCATACAACTGGATAAAAATCAAATACACGAAAGAACCACCAAGATTCAGGTAGGCGTGTACAGAGATGGTAAAAAAATACAAACGGTTAAAACTAATTTCTTAGGACCATTTATGTAATTTATCAGTACCTTAAGAAATAATAAAACAATACGGCATGAGTTGGGGTTATAAAATTTTAATAGTATATATCGTATTTGTCGGCGCGATGTTAAGCATGGTATACGTTGCTTCCAGACAAACTAATGAAATGCAGGATGATAATTATTATGCAAAGGAACTCGTTTATCAATCGGTTATTGACGGAAAAAACAACCTGAATGCATTGCCTGAAAAACTTACAGTTGAAAATACTACGGATGCCGTGCAGATAAAACTTCCGGCATCGACAGCCACCAATATTACAGATGGTACCGTGTATTTTTTGCGTCCATCCAACGAAAAAATTGACTTAAAGGAAGCGCTGACTGTAGATGCTAACGGCATTCAGAAAATTGCAAAATCAAAATTCACTAAAGGATTATACAGTCTAAAAATCAGCTGGAAAAGTAACGGCACCGTCTATTTCCACGAACAAAAATTCAATGTCGAATAAACCATGATCTGGCAATTTATTATAGCAGGATTTACCATCGGAATTTTAGGTAGTTTTCACTGCGTAGGCATGTGCGGACCCATAGCACTGGCATTACCTGTGGCGAATGCCGGAAAGTGGAAGCGTCTTTGGTTAATTTCATTATATAATTTAGGAAGAGTTTTAGCTTATTCCGTTTTAGGTGTCTTATTCGGTTTTTTAGGCAAGCAATTTTTTATAGGCGGTTATCAGCGTTTCCTGTCCATCGGACTCGGTGTACTCATTTTACTGTTTCTGATTTTCTCAAAATATATGAGCGGCAATAGCAGTTTCTTTACGGCTTATACTATGAAGCTGAAACAATTTTTAGGAAAACTGTTGCGCAGCGAAAAACAATTTTATACCTATTTATTTATCGGATTTTTAAATGGCTTTTTACCATGCGGTTTAGTATATGTAGCTGTAGCAGGTGCCGTTGCCACCGGTGATATATTGAAGAGTGCCTTGTTTATGGCAGCATTTGGTTTCGGTACGTTTCCGATTATGTTTATGGTGACGGTGTTGGGGAAATTTATTTCCGTTCAATGGCGCAATCAAATGCGCAAAGCGGTGCCAGTTTTTATTGGTGCCATGGCAGTGCTTCTAATTCTTCGCGGATTAAATCTCGGCATACCATTTATCAGTCCGGAAATGAAAGCCACACCAACCGGCACGGAAAGTTGCTGCCACAAAGATTAAGAGACTAACTTTAATAAGATGTATAAATTGAAGAAGTAAAAAACTATTTACTCTTTTCAAATTCCAATTTATAAAACAACCAGCCAAACCCGATTAAGAAATGCAGGATGATGATGCCGAAGATGATATATTCCTTGCTCATGGATTTATTTTGTACTATAAAGTTAGACAACTAAAATCCGGTAATGTGTAACTAATGTTACTCTTCTGCAAGTCTTTATTTTTTCTTCAGTTGGTGTTTTTGTGTATTTTCCTGAACACGATGCAGCACTATTTTTTTAATTAATTGCAAAGGAAGTTTTTTATCTAACGGAAATTGAATGGTGCCTTTAGATGTTTTGTATGCACTTAATTCCGGAAGAAAAGTACTAATAGCAGAACCGGTAGGATAGAAGCCGATATGATTTTTATAGCCTGCAAAATAAACCAGTATACCGTGTAGTTTGTAAGCCGGCATCTGATAACTAATCCACTCTGTTGCATCCGGTGCCGCTTTGCGAATCGTATTGCGTAAACTTCGCAATAATACTTGATTCACCGCAGGCTGAGCGGCAATGTATGCATCTACAGATTCAAATTGCACTTCAGGTTGTTTCATCTTAATTTTATCAGAGATAAATATACTAAATACACCCGTTTTGCGGTTTTAATATTTAGTTCAAATAAAAATACAACGAAAAATTGGAGCACGCAGGATGTAAAGAAGCGTGGGCTGGCAAAACCAGCGGAGCATTTGGTTTTGCCTTGTCTTTTTTGGTTACTTTTTTTGACTAAGAAAAAAAGTGACAGAAGGTTGAACTTGATAATCAATTGGATAAAAAACCTTGTTGTTAAATTAAACCGCATAACGTGTTAAATGCTATTTTACAAGCTAAATCTATTGCAGGTTGTTAAGCTTATAATTTCATTTTATTTATACGAATAAGTCTCTTTGTTTTCTGACACTTTACGGATTTCTGAATAACTGAATCGTGTAATCCAGTATTTTTTGGTCGCCGTAAGGACCGTGTCCGGGCACCACATATTTTACCTGCGGATAAGCTTGTTTGACTTTTTCTACGGTGGCCGACCAGGCGGCAACATTTGCATCGCCGAGGTAGCCTTTGCTGGCATCCATTGTCTTTACCAGGCAACCGCCAAACAGTACATTATCTTCGGGAAAATAGCCGACTACATTGTCTTTGGTATGTCCTTCTCCAAAAAATATCGCCGTTACGTAAGCATCTCCGACATTTAACAGCAAGGAATCATTGAAGCTGTTTTTGGGCACTGCCATCTTGTTTTCTTTAGCATATTCCACCGTTTTGCTATTGGCATAAGAGGGAATAGTTTGCTCGTGAAAGGCTTGGAGACCACCAAGACAATCGTCGTGGAAATGCGTCGGAATCACCGCCTTGATGCTGCAGTGCAGTTTTTTCTGAATCCATTTTATAAGTGCAGCCGAACTTTTATCGGTTGTAGGTGTGTCGAAGATAATGGTTTCCGAACCGTTGCGCACGATGAGGCCATTGCAGGGAACATAACCGAATTCATCGGTTTGTTTGTAAGAGGTATGTATAAAAGTATTTTGGGTAATTTGTGTAATGATCAGTCCTTTGGATTTGTACACATTTTTGGAGCTAAAGGTTTTTTCTTGTTGCGCGCTGCCGTTTAGATGACATATAGAGAATATAAAAACAGCACTAATTGAAAAATGAATTTTGGGCTTTTTGACGTCGTGGTTTTTATAAAAGATTGGGTGTTGTTCATCGCTTGTTTTGCTTGTATTTTAGGAGATAAAAGTACAAAGTTTCTTTGCAAAACTATTTGTAGGCCGAGTATTTTAATTTAGATAATTCATCTATTGAAAGACTCTTGCCAGGAAGGTTGTCTTTTTACGGTAAGGTGATTTGTTTTGTGAATCAATACGACAAATATTTTATTGTTTATCTTTTGTGCCTTTCTCACATTCCCAAACGTTAAAATTACGATAGTTGAATTGAGTCCATTTCATTTGCCGAAAACCTATTTTACCTCCCTGCAAAATCTCACCTAATTTTTGTCCGTCATCTACCCAGTCAATTGCTTTTCGTCCGTCAATGAAGAGTTGTATTATTCCTTCAAATTTTAGTAATTGAATTTTATGAATGGCTTGTGAACGAAGTGGTATGCCCATTTCATTTTCCTGAACTTTATGAAATCCCTTATTTTTACGCAGATGGGCAGTTTCTCTTCCAGGATGGTCTTTGCTGTTGGCGTAATAAGAGATGTGATAATTGTTAATGGCACCTTTGGTGTATTTAGAAAAAGCTCCATCTCTTTTAGCTAAATTGATGTCAAAGATATCCTCACCGTTTAAGCCTTTGGCAGAAAAAAACACGATGCACAATCCTGCTTTTGTATGTAGATTTTGAACTTCCCATTCGGCAATAAAATTTGACGGAAATTCCTGCGGACACCAAAAAACATGATGCCCTTTTTCATTTGTCGAGGACATCTTCATCCATCCATTTGAAAATTGAATATCTCCCAAACCTTCCATTCGCCAATCTGCTGTATCTGTTTTGTACGATAGCGGGTTAGAATAAAGTAGTTTTCCTTTTACACAAGTTTGTGATAAGGCATTTAAGAAAGTGAGTTGTATAAGTAAGATTAACAATAAATGCAATATTGCCTTCAAATTCATTTTGATTTCTTTCATCCTCTAATATAATGCTTCAAAGAATAGCCAAACGACTTTTCCCAAATTATTCTGTCGTTCATTTTTTGGCAGTCAGTAAGATGTTAGGACTTCGTCTTCTATAGGTATTATCACCTGTTCGACTGCCATTCCGTTCTAATTTCTATTTTCAATAAAAATACAATTCTTTCTTTATTTTTTTTATAAAGCGTAATTCTTTTACAATTTTTTACTGTTCGGA
>JBIKPT010000151.1:0-6899 GCA_044357355.1 Chitinophagales bacterium | reverse complement strand
TGTTGGCATTATATCTTTAAAATTTTCTTTCAACTGCTTTTCCATCATCAAATTAGTACCTTCCAGCTTCTCCCATAAATTTTCCGGTGTGCTTACATAGAATTTCTTTTTCTTAAAATAATCCAGATTACGCTTTGCTCGTAATTTCAAAAACTGCGCAAACAATTTCTTTTCCTCTTCGAAAGACTTGGTGGCTACCGCTTTCTTCAATAATTCATTTTCTAACTTCAGTGTATCTCTGTACGCCTGATTTATCATGTATATCCCCTGCAGGCTGTCCATATCAATCATCTTCTTTTCCTGATACAATCTTAAAATATAGGTAAGAATAGCTTCGTTGGAATACTGATACTGATGATATAATTCATGCACCAATGCTATTGCCCATTCCTGTGTGGTTTTAATATTTTTTTTTTCTTTTATGGCCAATTCAGGTGAGCTGCAAAACAATACCGGCGTTCTGTAATTTATATAATCCTTGGCCTTTGGATCAAACTGGAATTGTGTCTCCATTACAAATTTGGCAGAATCCAAAGGCATTCTCAACTTCCAAATATTCCAGTCGTAATCGTTTTCCATAATGGTATACTTACTGACTTTATCTTTCATTTCCGGAAGCGGATTGATAAAATAAGAAGCAGAGTCTGTAAAATAAACCACCGTTCCGGGAAACTCATTATTGGAAAAATTCTTCCAGAATAAATTTCCGATATGTTTCTTGATGATACGAATGTATTCGAATCGTTCTGTAATTAATTTCTCTTCTGCATTTGGTTTAATAATTTGTGCCTGCATTTCGGTAACAGAAAGCACTGCCAGCATTAAACCTATAATTTTCAATTTCACATTCATATAATTTAGTTTATGTATTAAATTTAAAACAAATACGCACCTTCCGCAATATTATTATCTATCTGTACAATAATATGTTCATTTAATGTAGTGGCAATAGGAAAACCTACAATATCTGCTTTTATAGGAAAAGTTTTATGTGTTCGGTCTACCAATATAGCAATAATAATTTTTTTAGGATAAAATTTTGTCAGCGGCTTTAATGCATAAAACAATGTTCTGCCGGAATTTCCAACATCATCTATCAGCAATATCGTTTTGTTATTCAAATCCAAATCATCTTTTATATAAGCTTCTTCACTTAATGGTTCCGGCTTGTTAATGTATATAGACGAAAACTCAATTTTTTTGGAAGCATCATAATTGCCAATTTTTGATGCAATAATCTTCGCTAAATCCAATCCGCCACCAGGCTCTATGCCTAAAATTACCAATTCCTCATTTCCATATGTCAATTCTAATGCCTGAAATGCCATTCTGTCTAATTTCAGCTCAATTTTTTGAGCATCTAATATTTTTTGTGCTGTTTCTGGTATAATCATTTAAAATAATTTAGATTATTTCTAAATAAGTTGTAATTTAAACATTCTTTCAAATAAGTGATTAAAAATAAGTAGATAATGGTGTATTTTCGCCATAAATTCAAATAAAATACTAATGAGTTTCCTAACAATCGTTCAAATTATCTTGTTTATTGCCTTAGTCGGTACTTGTTTTTTCATTGGATTCAGAAAATTCAAAGAAATTTACGACAATATTATGATGGGAAAACCGGAGCAGATTAACACTACACTGGGTTTCCGGTTAAAAAACATGTTCCTGATTGCCTTAGGACAGAAAAAGATGTTTAAGCTTACTTTTTCTGCCATGCTGCATATGGTCATTTATGTTTCTTTTCTAATCACGCAAATAGAACTGATAGAAATTTTCATAGACGGATTCACCGGTTCACACCGAATCTTATATCATGCTTTCGAAAATATTCCTTTCTTAAAGTTGATTTATATAGTAGTCATTAATTTTATTGAGATACTGTCTTTAATGACATTTTTCGTTACGATTCTATTTATACTTAGAAGAACAACATTCAAGTTGGAGCGTTTTCAGAAACCTGAATTAAAAGGCTGGCCCTGGAAAGATGCCTTAACCATTCTGGCATTTGAGCTAATCTTGATTTCTTTTATTTTCCTGATGAATGGTGCTGACAGTGCATTGCATATTAAAGAAAATGGACACGGTTACGGTTTCATTTTAAGCGGATTTTTTGGCAGTATGCTTACCGGATTATCCAATACATCTTTATTAGTACTGGAAAAACTTGGTTGGTGGGGACATTTATGCATGGTAATGACGTTCTTGTTATATCTGCCTTACTCTAAACATCTACATATTATGTTAGCGTTTCCAAACACCTTTTTTACCAGACCGGAAGCTAAAGGTGAAATACACAACATGCCAGCCATTCAACATGAAGTACAATCCATGCTGGATCCAAGCTTTGTAGTGCCTGCAACGGATGGCGAAATCAAATTCGGAGCAAAGGATGTTTATGATTTATCCTGGAAGAGTTTATTGGACGCTTATACATGTACGGAATGCGGACGATGCACGGCGGCTTGTCCGGCAAATAAGACCGGCAAAAAACTATCTCCAAGAAAAATCATGATGGATACACGTGATAGAATGGAAGATATTGCTAAAGGTAAAAAAGAACACGGACCGGATTTTGCAGACAATAAATCCTTATTAGGTGATTATATTACCGGCGAAGAATTAAGAGCTTGCACCACGTGTAATGCTTGTGTAGAAGAATGTCCGGTGAATATTTCACCGTTAAGTATCATTATTGAATTACGCAGAAACTTAATTATGGAAGCATCTGATTCACCGACAGAATGGAATAATATTTTTGCGAACCTGGAAAACAATCAGGCACCTTGGCAGTTTTCACCAAGCGACCGTTTAAACTGGACGGAAGAATTGAATTAATGTAACAATATAGCAATGTAATAATGGAAGAAAATTAAAAGCAATACAAATTCATTAGTACATTATTTCATCATCAAACTATCAAATTAAATAATCATGCAATATAAAGTACCTGTCATGTCAGATTTAGTAGCCGAAGGCAAAACACCTGATGTTATCTTTTGGGTAGGGTGTGCCGGCAGTTTCGACCAGCGAGCACAACGTGTAACTATCGCGTTTACAAAAATCCTGAATCAGTTAAACATTAACTTCGCCGTATTAGGTACGGAAGAAGCTTGTACCGGCGATCCGGCAAGACGTGCCGGCAATGAGTTTGTCTTCCAGATGCTGGCACAGCAAAACATTGCCACCATGAATACATATGGCATTAAAAAAATTGTTACTACCTGTCCGCATTGTTTTAATACCTTAAAAAATGAATATCCGGCTTTGGGTGGCAACTACGAAGTAGTGCACCATTCTACGTATTTACAGGAGCTCATAAACGGCGGAAAATTGAAAGTAGAAGGTGGTGCCTTCAAAGGAAAACGTATCACCTATCACGAGTCCTGTTATTTGGGAAGAGCCAATGAAATCTATGAAGCACCTCGTTCTGTAATTGAAGCGCTGGATGCTGACTTAATAGAAATCAATAAATGCAGAACTAACGGTTTGTGCTGTGGTGCAGGTGGGTCTCAAATGTTTAAAGAAGATGAACCCGGAAATAAACGCATTAATACAGAAAGAACGGAACAATTGATTGAAGTATTTCCGGATGTGATTGCAGTGGCTTGTCCGTTTTGCAACACCATGATTACCGACGGCGTGAAAGGAGAAAACAAACAAGATGATGTTAAAGTTTTAGACATCGCGGAACTTGTTGCACAGGCAAATTCATACTAAACAATTACAGAATTAATGAATTGTACAATTGTATAATTCTACCATTCAACCATCAAAAATGCTAACACCATACCACATATTACCGGAAGATGCCAAAGTTTGGGTGTACCAGGCAAACAGAAGTTTCACGCAAGATGAAGTCTGGGAAATCAGCGATATATTAGAAAATTTCGTCGACAGATGGCAGTCGCATTCAAGAGATGTTGCTGGATACGGTTCTCTGTATTACCGACGTTTTGTGGTGTTGATGGCAGATGAAAACAAATGCGATGTTAGCGGTTGTTCGATCGATTCTTCTGTAAAATTAATTCGTGAATTAGAACAGGCATACGATTTAAATTTCTTCGACAGAATGAAAGTTTGCTATAAAATAACAAACGATTTAATTGGCAGTTTTCCATTTAATAACCTGAATGAATTGCTGGAAAACGGAAAATTAAAAGACAACACCATCGTGTTTAACAACCTGGTTGCTACCAAAAAAGAGTTTGAAACCAAATGGGAACTTCCGTTGAAAGACTCTCCTTTCGCCAAATTTGTGATATAGTCATATTTTTTACTTATTTTTACATAAATACGTCGCAATGCGCACCAGTACACTCTTCATCTTTATTGCTATCATTCTAATTTCAGGCTGTGCACGTCCTTACAGAAAAATAAATATGTCGGCTATTCCTTTTAAAGAATACAGACAGGAAAACACCATTGATTATTCTGTCCGACAAGGTGTAATGTACAACATGAAAAACTATTTCTTTGCGCGCAGAGAGCAAAAGAATGATATGAGTTTAATCGCGTTGAAGATTGTCAATAAATCCGATTTACCGGTAAACATTAATGATTTACAATTTACCTGTGGTGCGGTCTTGCCGGTTACTACTATAAAAGTTACAGATTATTTTGATGCGATAAAACAAAAGGCTGGTTTATATTGGTTGTATTCTGCAGGTATGGCAATTTATCCAAACCCAGCTATCTATAAAGACCCTAACACAGATATTCAATACAAAAAACCTGACAACCCAAGAAAATTTACTAAAAATGGTAAGCAATATATTCCACTTCCATTTGGTTTACCAGTTGCCGCTGCAAATTACGCTATCGCTTATAAATCCAATAAAAAAATGCTACAGGATATCCAGCTACTGGATTTAACCAATAAAGTAATTCAGCCGCACGACAGCATTCAAGGCATCCTGACATTTAAAAATATTGCCAATTGCGGTGATATCTTTATCAATATTAAAGATTAATCATTTATAGATTTAAGAATGAAAAAGATTATAATTGCGGTATCTATTTTAGTAATTTTTGCTTGCGAAAAATACGGTTCTGAGTTAAATAAAGGTAAAGATGGTTGCATAGATTGTTTATTGAGGTTTGATTCAATTAAAGGCTCTGACACCACTTTCTATGAATTAACTTATCCTGCATGGAATTTAAAAACTGATCGAACAGATTGGTGTCATTATTTAAATGAAATGAACGGCAAAACGCAAACAATTGATACAGTCTTTATAAAACAAACTGCTTATTGTAATTAAAATATCTCGTACCAACTTCAATGATATCTTTATCAATGTTAAAGAATATCTTCTCATTTACTATAGTATAAAAATTATGACGGATACAAACGCATCACTGACAAAAAACTATTTAACAGTTGGAAAAATTGAAGGATACAGCTATCTGGCTTTATTATTCATTGCTATGCCATTAAAGTACCTTGCTGATATACCTACTGCTGTTCGAATTGCCGGTTCTATTCATGGTGTATTGTTTGTGGCTTTTGTTGTTTTCATTATTTTAATGCTTATAAAAAAACAATTAAGCGTAGAAAATGCCATTTATGCATTTATGCTTTCACTCGTACCATTCGGCACTTTCTTCCTGAAAAAGGTATTATAATTTCTCATTTTACGTCATTTTGTCAGCTATTTCCCGTTGGCACATTACTTGTCTATTAGAGTTAAATCTTTAAATAGAAAATTAATAACATGGGAAAAATAATAGGAATCGACTTAGGTACAACCAACTCTTGCGTAGCCGTAATGGAAGGCAGTGAGCCGGTAGTAATTACCACAGATGAAGGACAAAGAACCTTGCCTTCCATCGTAGGATTTTTGGAAAACGGCGAACGTAAAGTAGGCGCACCTGCAAAACGTCAGGCAATCACCAATCCAACAAACACCGTATCGTCTATCAAACGTTTTATGGGAAAACATTTCAGCGAAACTTCCACTGAGCAGAAATATGTTTCTTACAAAGTAGAACAAGGCGACAACGACACCGTGCGTGTTCGTCTGCATGACAGATTGTACACACCACAGGAAATTTCTGCAATCATCTTACAGAAATGTAAAAAAATGGCAGAAGACTATTTAGGTCAAACAGTTACAGAAGCGGTGATTACCGTTCCTGCTTACTTCAATGACTCTGAACGTCAGGCAACAAAAGAAGCCGGTTTAATCGCAGGCTTGGATGTAAAACGTATCATCAACGAACCAACTGCTGCTGCTTTAGCTTATGGCTTAGACAAAGGCGGAAAAGATATGAAAATCGCAGTATACGACTTAGGTGGCGGTACATTCGACGTTTCTGTTTTAGAATTAGGTGATGGTGTATTCGAAGTAAAATCTACCAATGGTGATGTTCACTTAGGTGGTGATGACTTCGACCAGATGATTATCGACTGGTTAGCTACTGAATTCCAAAACGAAGAAAGAGTGGACTTGCGCAAAGATCCGATGGCGTTACAACGTTTAAAAGAAGCGGCTGAAAAAGCAAAAATCGAATTATCTTCTGCAACAGAAACAGAAATCAACTTACCATATATTACCGCTGCTGACGGCGTTCCAAAACACTTAGTGAAAAAATTATCACGTGCAAAATTTGATCAGTTATCAGAAGCATTGGTAGAGCGTACATTAGAGCCATGCAGAAAAGCATTGAAAGATGCCAACTTATCTGCTTCTCAGATTGATGAAGTAATCCTGGTAGGTGGTTCAACACGTATCCCGAAAATTCAGGAAGTAGTAGAAAAATTCTTCGGCAAAAAACCATCTAAAGGTGTAAATCCGGATGAAGTAGTAGCTGTAGGTGCTGCTATTCAGGGTGGCGTTTTAACCGGTGATGTGAAAGATGTTTTATTGTTAGATGTAACACCTTTATCATTA
>JBIKPT010000150.1:0-6906 GCA_044357355.1 Chitinophagales bacterium | reverse complement strand
AAACGTGATTAAATTGCGACTGATTAGCTTTGTTTTTCATTATTTCTTTTCCAGCTTCCACCACTTTATAAACGGTTACACCTTCTGTCTTAGAAATAGCATATAACGGATGCAATCCAACAACAAATCCACTTGCGCCACGTTTAAAACTGCTCCATTGTGCAAAATCTGCAGATGGTTTTTGCATAGTAACAAAACCGATAGAAAATTCCTGTGTATACAAACTAAAAGGCTGAGAACATGCCAGGTCAAATTCGAACGTAAAATTTTCAGGAAGGCTTTTTATAAATTCCGGAAGCAAAGTAGTTTTGGAAGAAATTTCCAGCCACTTTCCTGTTTGGCCGTCAAGTGTAACTATTTCAGCGTTTCCATTAGTATTCCAACTTAATGGAAATTCGCCCACATTTGTTTGTAAAAAGTCTTCCAATGCAACCACTTTTTCGCCGGCTACAAAATCGAATTTACTGTACACTTTTAAAGAACTAGATGTTGTGCCGATGTTGTTGTCAGATGAAGTTGGTTTATTGTTTTTAACTTCTGCAGTTGGTTTTGTGTTTTTACTTTGTGTTTGCTGGGTGCTGATTTTTACAGAATTATTGAATTTTATTTCTGTTTTAATCTCGCCACCACCTTCAATCACGACGGATGATTTCTTATTGTTGTTTTGAGAAATTATAAGAAGAGATTTTAGAAGAAACAGGATTGTTAAGATGTTTTTCATGTTTGTATTTTTTTATCTAAAGAGAGTTAAAAACATCCTCTCTGTTTCCAGAGAGGATATCATCCAAAAGAACCAACTTATCTTTTTAAAAAAGACCGGATGTGTTTTTCATAGTTTTATGGTTTTGCACCCATCAATGCACAGATTTCTTCGTATGATTTAGATTTATAATAATCCTGAATCGTAGTGTGACCCGATAAACGCAGGTTAGTAGTTCCCTTTATTAAGAAATAACGTACTTCTAAATCGCCGCTGGTAATCAGGTTGGTAAAATTTGTTTGGATAGAACCCCAATCCTGACGATTGATTTGAAACCTTATCTCACCATTCGTGGTAAAAGAAACACCATAAGCTTTCATTTGCACTATTGGGTCTGATGAACCGTTAAATCTGGCTTCGTAAGGCAGCATGTAGTGGACATTGTCCTGCCAGCGGATAAACGCAAGAAAGAAACCACCGGAGTCTACAAAACCTTGTGTATACTGGTCTATAACTACACGCATCTGCTTTAGTGTAGCTATATTATCGAAATTTGCATTATAGGTTAACCAGTCGGAATACATCACATTAGCATTGCCATCTTTTCCGTTGGTGCCGTTTGTTCCTGCCGGCCCTTGAGGTCCTTCTTTACTACATGAAATTACAGATGCAATTGCTACAACTGAAATGAGCAGTTTTAAAAATTGTTTTTTCATAGTTTTATTTTTTATTGTGAAAGATTATTGCTTTATAAATTCTACACGTCTGTTGTTGGCTTTTCCTTCGGCTGTTGTGTTGGCTTCTGCGGGTTGCGTTTCACCTTTACCTTCCGTTTCCATTCTGCTGTTATCGATGCCGAATTCTTTGTTCAGGGCTGCTTTTACAGCATCTGCACGTTTTTTAGAGAGTGTTAAATTGCTGGCATCATCGCCGTCGCTGTCGGTGTGTCCGACAATTTTTACTTTTACATCCGGATTTTCTGTCATAACCGCAGCAAAATCTTTTAATGTGCCGTATGATTCGCCTTTAATTTTATCACTATTGACGTCAAACTTAATCCCTGTCGTTGAATACTTCCCCAGTTCCAGAAATTTGTGGCGCGTATCCGGTGCGCCTACGGCGACTCTTAAGTTGCTTAGAAAATATGCGTTGGCATCGTCGTGGTAGTTATTTGCTCTGAACCCTAAAAAGTTGTATTTAGCAGTGGCACTGAACGCTTTAGGGATATCCCAGATCTTGGTTTCATTGACGTATACTCTCAAACGTTGTTTTTGTCGCCACACAGATACTTTTACGATATGTCTGTTGTTTTTGTGATAGAAGTCTGCGAATTCTGTACGGTTATCAATAATTTCTTTTCCCGTTTCATCATAGGTGGTGACAAATTTCTGACCCTGAGCGCCACCTGCCGCCTCCGGGTGTAAGGCTACTAATACGCCATTGTCTTTACGCCCCCCATATTGTTTCCAATTGATGTAATTCTTTGCAGGATTGACCAGTGGTGCAAAGAAGAAGTTAAAGGCAGTGGAATAAAAACTAAAAGGCTGTGTACAGGCGAGGGTAAATTCAACGGTAAAGTTTTCGGGAAGGTTGGTAATAAATTCAGGATAGATGATGCTTTCCGGTCCGAATTTCAACCACTTTCCCTGCTGTCCATCTATGGTTACCAATTCAGCAGTTCCGTTAGTGTTCCATTTGGCAGGAAAATCACCAATGGCATCTTGTGAAAAATTTTCTTCCGCGATTACTTTTTCACCCGGCACGAAATCAAACTTGCCATAAGCTTTTAAGCTGCTGTTTGACGATGCGCTCGAAGATGTATTTTTTGAAGACGTATTTCCACTATTCGAATTTCCATTTTCATCGCTGTTAGTGTCAGCTGAATTTCCGGAGTTGGTTGATTTAGTGCTTTTACTGCTGTTCTTTACGCTTTCCTTTGTTTTTTCCTTTGTTTTATCATACGCTTTGTCGGCACCATTGTTTATTTCACCTTCAATTTTCTGCTGTGCTTTATTGCTCAAATCATCTGCAATTCTATTGCCAAGGTTGCCCCATTGTGCAAGCGCATTTTGTGTAGTAAAAAGCAGTAAAGCAACTGCTAATAATACAATGTTGATTGATGTTGATTTTTTCATTAGTAAAATTTTAATTGGTTCAGTAATTAAATCTGGGTCAAAGTTAGTCTATCGGTGTTTTGATAGCAACTCAATAAAAAGCGAGTTGTGATGGAATATATTAAATCATTCACATATTACATTGATAATCAATTGTTTAGGTTTGAAATTCAATTCAACTTTGAAAGCAACCAATTAGCATACGGGCAGAATGAATTAGTATTCGGTAAATTTAATGGCAATACATTAACTGTATTCTATTTTTAAGATTCAACACTGAATATTATTTATTGAAGTTTGTATTTTTATCTTCTTTGATAAATTTTAACGAAGCATGCGGAATGTCATTTATCCATGTTTTTAACAGATACATCGAATTTGGCAAATCGTTTATCTTCAGTTGTATGATGTCTTCTTCCGTTTCATTTATTGTCATTAGTTGCTGACCAATCGCATTAAATAAAAGTATAGTTTTTTCTCCGATGATTCCATTAAAATCGACCGTTAAAATATCTTTTGCCGGAGTCGGATATAATTTTATTTCAGCATTATTTCTATGGTTACATTGCTGTATTGCAATTTTTGAATAAGAATATTTACCATCATAATCCACTTGTTTTAATCGAAAATATTTAAAGTCAGGTTGAGCACTTACAGATGTATTGTAGGTTTGATGTGTATTTGCATTTCCATTTTTAGAAATTATTTTACTTATAGAAACAAAGTGAATGGCATCTGTTGATTGTTCGATTTCAAAATACTTGTTATTGAATTCAGATGCGGTTTCTCAGCTAAAATTTAGTTGAGTATTTTCGCATTCAACATTAAAATAAACTAGTTCTATAGGCAGAATACAGCTTGATGTTGCAAAATTAAACAACCGTGAAAGTGTATCTCTGCAACCGGCAATTTCAATAAACTGTTCAATTATATAATTGCCTTCATCGGTGTACGCTATTGGATTAATTGCTATTGAATTTCCTGAAGAAACAATATTGTTAGGTGTGGTCCATCTGTATTGAATAAACGGTGAACTTAATAATGACAACCGTATTGAATCACCAATACAATTATTGCCACTTAAAAAAACAGGTTGAAAGGATATGGTATCCACAAAAACATTGTAGATAAATTGCGCACCACAAGAGTCAATAATTATAGCTCTGTAGTTTCCTGTATCTGCTACATTAAATGCACTTGAACTTTGAATGGCAGAAAAAACACCATTTTTTCCTCTAATTGATATTTGTAATTCGGCACGCCAACAGCAGTGTCAGGAATTAATTCAAGTACAATATTGCTATTGCATTTAACGACATTGTGTGCAGAAATACGTGGAGAAGTTTGTGCCGGAATAGTGATGGTGTCATAAATTCTTTTACAGGTTTTGTCATCTTTTAAAGTATATCCAGCAGAGTTACCGTTATATTCAAATTCCACTACATACGTGCCTGCAGGTTGGTTGTTTAAACTAATCTGATTAGGGGAATTAAAGGCACTGAAAGAATTGTAATACACTGTGCCAAAACCCAATCTGCTAATTCTTAAATCAGGAATAAAACCATAATCTGCAGCAAAACTTAGTGTATTGTTATTGCCACAACCTTTTGTATATGTTAACCGATGTGCTAAATTTTTTATTTCGGAAGGTAGAATTACAAGTGTAGTATCTAACTGTGTACCACAATTATCTGTAAAACGCAATGAATAGGTGCCTGCAGTCAAGCCACCAAGTCCGGTATTGTATAAATTACCTAAACCATAAATAAACATATTTTGCGGATAGGTGTATGTGTCGTTGTAGGCGTAAAGTGGCTGCGTACTGCTTACAGTTGCTGGTCCGGATAAAACCTGAAATACGGGTAATGATTTAAAATTGTAAGCAAACATGTTTTTAAACAAAGCCACAGAATCAGCACAGATATAACCAACATCACCAATATTTATGTATGGTCTGGCTGGCTGAACATAAAACCTGAAAGTATCTCTATAAATTTTACCACAAGCATCTTTTACCTTGAAAATATAGGTTCTGTTATTCTCTATTGGTTGCAGATTTACATAATAGATAGATTCGTAGCCAAACTGTTCCAGTAATATTTGTGCTTGCGTTCGTGTTCGTATAGAATCTAATAAAACAGTACCCGTAATGGAATCTATTACCTGAAACTGAACCGGAGCAAGCAAACCAGTTTGATACCTAATTGGTGATGGATCATATAGCGTAAAATTAACACCTAAACTATCACTACACAGCAATGAAGGCGTTGCAATAAATTTATTAAAATTTAAAATTCTGCCTGTTGTTTTTATAGAGTCTGTACAGGCATTAAAGAGTGCTACATCAATCTGGTCGCCGTAAGTAACACCACCAATTTTATGGCTGAAATACAGGTAGTCAATGTTTGAAGTAATAAATGTGATGTCGTTATTAGCAATAAACTGTCTGCCACTTGCAGTAGTAATGCGCAAGGTATACGGTGGTTTAAATTTTTTATTTAAATGATTGATGATGACTCGGTACATTACAGAATCACAGTCAAACATTTCAACAGTAGGAAACCCATTGCCATATAAACCTTCGCTGAATTCGCTTCCATTGGGTGAAAATTCTATGGCATAACTTACCGTGTTGGCGCAATCCTGCAAGACCATTCTGTAATTTCCAATTGGAATATTTGTAAACGTAGCGCTTGCCTGAAATGGCCTGATTGTGGCACCTGTGATAGTATCTAATCGCCATTGAAACGGACCAAAGCCTGTACCGGATTGTAGAACACCGCTAAGTATTCCATTTACATCTTTGTCGCAATAAGGTGCAATAGTATCTATACGTTGTATAACAGGTGCAGTATAACTTGTAGTAACAATGATATTGCTTTGTATGGCACTATCATTGGCTAAATTAAATACTTTTAAATAATACGTTCCGGCTTCCAGGTTTGTAAAATTTCCTGATGAGTTAGTTTGTGTGGTGCTGCCTGTTAGTGAATAAAATAAATTGGATACAGGTATAGCTTGTGTTACATTTACGGAGATTGCAGCGTTGTTTGAACACGTTGCGTTTACAATATTTACGGTATTTATAGTAATTGTACCAGCCTGAAGAAAATATGATGAGAACGTAAAAATAAAAAACGTAATCAGCAGAATAGCCTGCTTGGTAGAATATTTCTTCATACATATGGTTTGGTTTAGAAATAATTAATTACAAAATTTAGTATTTGATTTTGCAAAAATAATTCTATACTATACTTAAAACAAGTCAATATTTAAATCTCTGTGATAGGAATAAAACTAAATTATACTGTAAGGCTTTTATTGTCAATGTTTTGTATTGAATTGTAGCTATCTTATCGTTGTGTGCTAATTAGTAATCGGGATGAATGAGTTAGTATTCGGGAATAGTTATGGAAAAATTGGAAATATTAATTCGCTTTTCTATTTTCGTAAAAATTAAAAAAATGACATCTTTTCAGGTAGGCACAAAAATAGAACATCCAAAATTTGGCAAAGGCGTTGTTATTGATGACAGCGATGAATATATCTACTCTATTTATTTTGGAGAAGAACACGGTGAAAAAGAGATTTCCAAGAGTTTTGATGGTATGATTGTCATTAAACTCATTGAAAAAGACAAAGATGCCGTTTCCTTAGATCAAATCAGAACCTTATTGGAAAGCATTTTAGAACCATTGACAGAACCATTAGAGGACTGTAAAATTGCAGAAAAATGGGAAGGCGGCAATTTGGTGATGCAGCCAAAAGACAGAAGTCTGCAGTCCAAAGAAATTCCGATTGAAGGATTTTTTCATAAAATTGTAATGACACGCGACAGGCTGCGTGTTATGGAACAAAAAATTAACGCTTCTAAGATTTCAGATGCAGAAAAGGTTGAATTACAGCAATATATCACCAGAATTTACGGAAGCTTGACCACCTTTAATGTGCTTTTTCGCTTTAAAGAAGACTATTTCAAAGGCACTGGTGGTGGTGATTAATTGTTAAATAGCGCGTTTATTTGCAATTTATATTAAATATTGTTGCCATATAAAATAAATCTGTTTAAATTTCGTTTATAGTATAAATACA
>JBIKPT010000149.1:0-6935 GCA_044357355.1 Chitinophagales bacterium | reverse complement strand
TCATAGTAAGGATTCACAGAACGACAGGCGAAATGACCATGCCAGAAAAGCGCCATTTTTTCCTGCAACTGCGCTTCACTGTGCATCATCTCATTGAGCCATAAATCATTTAACTCAAAAACATTGGCCTTCATCAGTTGCTTTAAATCTTTTACATCTTCTTTGGCGAGTGTTTTGATTTTATCTTTTGCTGCCTGCACTTCTTCCAGCGTAACTGCCTGTAATGATTGATATGTTTTCTGCTGAAATAATTTATCTACTGCTTGCCGAAAGTTCGTTTTTGTTTTCCAGTCATTCACTGTCATTCCAAAACCTGCACGATTGTACAAATGTTTTATTTTTTCTTTTTCTGAAAGCATAGCGTTTATTAGACTTATAAAAAAAGAAAAAGTTTAATTACAGTAAATAAAAAAGTCGTTCCATAAGAGGAACGACTCAAAAAAATATCTGAGTATTAAGTATTACATTCCTTCTAAAACGGAATCATCGTCATCATCTACCTTATTAAATTTCCCATTTGGTGAATTTGCTTTAATTTTTGCAGCATTCATTTTTTTAAATTCCTGCCATTTTGTTTTTTGTTCAAGTGTTAAAATTTTTTCAAGTTCTGCCTTTCTGTACTTTGCAAGCTGCTTCACCTGTTCTTTGTACTGAACGTCTTTTGTTGAAGAAGCATCTGTTTTTAGTTGTGTCTTCAACGTTCTTTTCTGCGTATAAAAAGCGAGATTAATATCATACACCTTTTGGTATTGGTCGGCAGAAAGTCCGGTTATTTTTTGCAGCGTGTCTGATGCATTTTTTGCTCTTTGTTCTGCAGAAACCTTCTGGTGCTTCTCACCTGCTGCTTTTACTTTCTGATCAGGTTGAGCAATAATAGCAGTTGAAAACAGCAGCATCATTGCGATAAAAAATGTGTTACGTTTGTTCATTTTATTTGTTTTAGTTATTAGATAGAAAAAACATGCCAAAGTTTAACCAATGGACAATATTAAAATAATGTTAAATCAAGCAAATTAACTACAAATCTTTTATTAGAATTTTTATAGTATGTGGTGCTACTTCATCACCACCAAAATATGGATATAACTTATATCCAGACTGTATTGTAGAGGTTCTTGGCATTTCTATTGATGATCCATCGACTGTGAAAATGTATTTATTGCCGATAATTTTTATGGAACAATTAATCTCCGTATTTAGCGGAACCGATTTTATGAATATGTTTGAACGAACGGTATTATTGTAAACATATCCTAACAATTGTAATTCATCATTAAACCAACGCCAGCCGATGCGTGCGCTGTTGTCGTGATGTTGAGTATTATTATCAGAAAATCCATATAATTTATGAATGTCAGCCTGATTGATTGGAATTACTGACGTATAAATCGCAGAACTATCGAACTTTGCTATAAACTTCATTTCTGAAATATTTGTCATCAAGAGAATACCATTATTATTAGAATAATGTTCTCCTGTATTTATAATATAAGTTACAAAAGAATTAGTTCCGCCAATTGGTGGTGTTGGAATGCAAGAAGTAATAAAAAATGTAATTATTAAAGCACTGATTAAAGATATTCTTTTCATTGAAAATAGAAATTTATGGTTGTTTAAATATACGCATTTTATATAAAAAACACCTAAGTTAAATTAAGTAAATATCTTATCTATTGTTTAGTACTGTTCTGTAGATAATAAAACAAGTGTACAAGCTTCCAGGGGTTGTATATTGTTTTCAAGGGCAAGCTGAGCAAGTTCTGCATTTTCTGTTCCCGGATTAAAAATGATTCGTTTCGGTTTTAAACCCAGAATATATGCATAGTACTGTTTCTGTTTCTGCGGATTCAGGTACAACGTAACTGTATCTACATCTTCCTGCTGTGTCCAGTTTGTTTCAATAGGAATATCGCCTATAAGTGCATTTTCAAACCCTAAGGCAATTGCTTCGTGGTTATTTTTTTGCAACAACCGCACTGCTTTATTGCTGTAACGATCTTGATTTGCACTTGCGCCTACTATAACAGTTTTCTTATTCATACTTTTTATAACAATTATTTGCCTGAACAAGTTCAACAACAGGCTAACACCTTAATCAATATTTAAATCAAATTTTTCTATTAGTTTCAGGACAGCCGAGTTGGCATCAATCATATTTTTTAAGCGGTCTTTGGATGTTTTATAATTCTTTACGTGTGCATCATCTCTTTTTAAAATAAAATCTGGCACTACCGTTGTTGATGTTGTTTTTTTTCTGAAATAAGCTGTGATATCCATTTTATGTAACTGCAGCATTTCCAGAGAAACATTATTGGATGCAGTAAAAGAAACTCTGTCTTCTATCAATTCAGGTGTCTGATTTTGTGCAGCACTTAAAAACGCATTTTGCAATTTATCTTTATGTTCACTGAGAAAATTATTCCAGATTTCCTGTACATTTTCTGCAGTCAGTTCTACTTTATTATCATCCACCACTACTGCTACTTCTTTGTGAATCTCTTTAAACATCGAACCGATAGACGATGTTTTTGGCAGCTCGCGCTTTGGCTTAGCAGTAGTGAGTCTTAAGTCGTGAGTCGTGAGTTTATCAGCAACTTCAACATCTTGTTTAATTTCATTTTCAGTTATTTGCATTGAAACATCAATGCTTACCGACTCAATCTCTTGCTCAACTATCTCATTAGTATCTATACTGGAAAAATACAAAGATTCGTCTGCGAGTTGCACATTTACAGCAACCGGATTTTTTTTATTTTTATAAAACTGAAGAAGTGATTTTAGTTTTTTTTTTCACCGAGCAGAATGTAAAGCGAACTTTCAATTTGAGTATTGAGAAAACATACTTTCAGTAATGCTAACTCAACGTGCAGGCGCTTATTTTTTGCGGTTTTATATTCGATGTCGCATTGATTGATAACATTCAGCGCGTTCAGTAAAAATGTTTCGTTTACTAAATTTGCCTGTTTAAAATATTTGTCTTTGATATCGTCTGCTGCTTCTAACAGCTGTACCGTTCGTTCATCTTTACTAATCAGCAAATTTCTGAAATGCTCAGCCAAACCGAGTAAAAACATTTCTCCTTCAAACCCATTATTTATAATTTCACTAAACGCATTCAGTACGGCAGACGAGTCTTCCACCATAAATGATTCTGTGATTTTAAAATAGTAATCGTGGTCTAGAATATTCAAATTAGTAATAACATCCTGATAGGTAACTTTTTTACCGGCGTAACTAACAATTTTATCAAATAAAGATAAGGCATCGCGCAAACCGCCATCTGCTTTTTGTGCAATTACATGTAATGCAGACGGTTCTGCAGTGACACCTTCACTGTCGCAAATTTTTTGCAGTTGTTTTACGATGTCTTTATCGGAAATACGTTTAAAGTCAAATATCTGGCAACGAGATAAAATCGTAGGAATGATTTTATGTTTCTCTGTGGTGGCTAAAATGAAAATCGCATAACTGGGCGGCTCTTCCAGTGTTTTCAAAAATGCATTAAATGCTTGTGGTGACAACATGTGAACCTCATCCAGAATATATACTTTGTATTTGCCATCTTGAGGTGGAAACCTAACAGTATCAATTAATTCCTTCATTTCGGCTACGCCACTATTTGATGCTGCATCTAACTCAAAAATATTAAAAGATGAGTTTGTATTAAATGACTTACATGAATTACACTCACCACATGGCTCAAAATCAGCATTTGGATTTGCACAGTTGATGGCTTTTGCCAGGATACGTGCACAGGTAGTTTTACCAACACCACGCGGGCCGCAAAATAAAAACGATTGCGCCAATTTTCCGGAAGACAAGGCTTTTTTCAAGGTTTCAGAAACCTGCTCCTGTCCTACCACATCCAAAAATTTGGCGGGACGATATTTACGGGCCGAAACGATGAAATTTTCCATTATGTTGTAAAAATAAGAAAACCCTGAAGGTTTCTGGCACCTTCAAGGTTTAAGTTTTAAACAAACAGAAAAATTGTTAGAAAGACATTTTTGGACAAGCTAATGCTTTTCCTTTCTTTTTAGTAGAAATGAAAGAGTTTTGATAAATTATTGATACTTCTGCCGCACCGACTGTTCTGGTTGCTTTTGATAATTTCGATATATTAACATCATATGATAAGTTAATTGTAAAATTTTTATATCCTGCCTGAGCAGATAAAATCAGAGCATCCAAATACCTATAACCAACCCCTCCACCAATACTGAAGGAATTTTCACTAAAATTATACTGATTATTATCAGAACTATATTTTACCATAGAACCAAATACTATTTCTTTTTGTGGCTTTTTCATTTGCATTAAAAAATAAGGCAATATTGACACTTTTTTTATTTTTACCTCCATCCCAAAGTTGGCAATAATCCTTGGTTTTTGTTTTACTGTGCTGTTTTCATTAAATGATAAATTTTGTGCGGCTAAATCGTATCCGGCAGCACCAACATGGAAATTAATATTTTTACTTAAATTAAAGAATGCTATAAATCCCGCACCTAATTTTATATGTCTGTTTCTTGCCAGTACCGGATTAATATCAGAACCTGCAACAGGTACAAAACCATCTTCACCATTAAAACCATCTTCAAATGTTGCTTTAGTTAAATCAATTTTCCTGAAAGCGTATCCTGCCATAATACCAAAAGACAGATAGAATCGCTGACGTTTATCTAATGCCTGAATGTAACTGAAATTTGCTGTAAAAGAATTATCTGTAAAATTGAGTGCACCGGCTCTGTCATAATAACCATTTACACCGACACCTATTATGGAATTATTATTTGTTTTTTGTTTTAACACTGAAAAATCCACACCATACCCAAGAGTATTGAATGCTTTGGAAAAGGTGGGCGACTGATTTCTATATATTAATCCTGCTCTCACATCTTTCTCAATAAACCCTGTATAGGCAGGATTAAAGAAGTATGGAATCTGACGAATAGCAGAGAAATGCACTTCCTGTGCCTGAATTGTTTGAACCAACGTCAGACAGCATAATATATTAACGAATAAGCGTAACATCACCTTTAATAAATTCTTTATTGTTTGTAATACAAGTTCCTTCCAAATAATATACATAAACGCCAGGCTCTAATAATTTACCATCATAGATTCCATCCCAGCCCTGATTAACATCCGTCGTTTCAAAAACAAGATTTCCCCATCTGTCAAAAATCCTGAAAACAACCAGCGATTTTAATTTTGTTCCCAATGGTTTATATGTTTCATTCCTTCCATTTCCGTCCGGAGTAAAAGTATTTGGCAGATAAATACATTCCACCTGATTGACTCTGATAAAAATACTTGCGGAATTTTCACAGCCTTTATTATCTATTACTGACACAATAAATGTCGTTGGTTCTTTAATTTGCGCACTTACCTGTAATGAAGTTGAATCATTAAGCTGAAAGGCCGGTTGCCATAGTACAGAAGACAGCACCGTATTTGAATTAACAGACAGATTTATTATTTCGTTATAATCTGCCGGATTCTTACTCGCATCAATTGAGATAACCGGTGCAACTGTATCCGCTAAAACATTTACAGTTGCTGATGCACTACAGCCATTTATTGTATCACTTACAGTTAAGGTATATGTTCCGGCTATATTCACCGTTGGATTAAATATTGAAGGAGCACTTACAATTCCTGGGCCTGTCCAGTTTGGTTTTGCCGTTGCCGTTGAAGAAGAACCATTTAATAAAGCAGTAGTATTTGTACAGGTTAATGTTTTAATACTTCCTGCATTTACATTCGGTAATGTAGTATTTTTCGTAACTAATACCTGATCTGTATTTTTACAACCAGTAGCAATGTCTGTAACTGTAAGTGTATAGATTCCTGCTGCATTTACAATGGGCGTTGACGTATTTGAGCCACTAATTATTCCAGGGCCAGTCCAAGAAAAAGTGACATTAGCAGTAGTAATACCACCCAAAGTAACTGTAGGATTTACACATGAAATATCCTTATCAATTCCTGCATTTGCGTTCGGTAATGTTCCACTACTTGTTACATCAACCTGATCTGTTTTTGTACAACCATTAGAAATATTTGTAACAGTTAAAGTATAAGTTCCAATTTGATTTACTTTTGGTGTAGCGGTATTGCCACCACTTACAATTCCAGGGCCTGTCCATGCATAACTCACACCCGATGTTGTACTGCTTCCATCTAATAGCACATCTGTAATAATACATGTTAATGTTTTATCTGAGCCTGCATTTGCATTTGGCAAGACCGAATTGCTCGTTACATCAACCTGATCTTTAGTTTGACAACCGGTTGCTGTAATGGTTACTGTCAGTATATATGTTCCATTAGAATTAACAGTGGGTGCAGCTGTATTTCCTCCACTTACAATTCCCGGTCCAGTCCAGCTATATGTTACACCTCCCGTAGAACTGCTTCCATTTAAAACCACGGATGCTTGTGTACAGGTTAATATTTTATCAGTTCCTGCATTTGCGTTTGGCAATGCACCGCTGCTTGTTACATTTGCAATATCTGTTTGTTTACAACCTGTTGAAATAACCGTTACAGTTAAAGTATATGTTCCGATAGCATTTACAGTTGGTGTTGCTGTATTTCCTCCACTCACAATTCCCGGACCTGCCCAGGAGTAATTTACACCTATTGTGCTGCTTGATCCATTTAATACTGCTGACGGACTCGAACAGGTGATTACTTTATCTGAACCTGCGTTTGCATTTGGTATATCATTCACTACTATCGTTGCCACATTGCTTGTATCAGAACAAATAATTCCACTTGTTGTAGTGTATATTCTTCTGAACTGATGAGTACCTGATGGCAATGAACCAGTTGTATAATCTTCTGTATTATTGGTGCCAACTGCATTTGCAAATAAACCACCATTGCTGTATTGCCAGGTATAACTACCACCTGATGGTGCTGCAGTT
>JBIKPT010000026.1:0-23665 GCA_044357355.1 Chitinophagales bacterium | reverse complement strand
ATGACCAGATTTGCATTGATGCACCATGCGCACAATATCTCTGCGTACTTGTGTGGCTGTTTTGTTGAGTTCGGCTATTTGCATTTTTTAGTCGTGAGTCGTGAGTAATGAGTCGTAAGTTTGTTGCTACGATTTCTACAAAAATATTAAAATAAAAGATTGTAAGCTGTAAAAGTTTTATACAATGCATTCACAATTACTTTGGCCAGCCGAATTTATTCTTCAACTGGTCTTTCACATTTTCCTGTATACTCTTTTTCGGTGTGGTGTCATTTGGATTTTTCCCTTGCAAAGCCTCTTGGATTTTATTTTTTACTTCTTCTTTTACCTGTGTTTTAATCGTATCCAGGGTTTGTTTTGCTTGTTCTTTCACTTGTTCCACTTGCTGTTGCACTTGTTCTTTAACCACGTCTTTCATGGTTCCGGTGCCATTGGTGCCATCAGGTTTGCCAACTACAATGGTTGGATTTGTAAATGTGCCGCCAACTTTTAAATTAATGCGAACGATTTCAGGCACCATTCCGTTTAATTGTTTAATTGGATTTTTTGCCAGCAAGCCTTCTGCAAAAGAAGAAGCTTGTCCTAAATCCTTCCAGGGTACATCAATGGCAACAGCATAATCCATTGTTTGATCCAAACCTTGCGAGCCACCAACTGTCATTTTCAATCCATTTACTTTTGTTTCAAATGGTGCCACTAAAATTCTGCCGTTTGCAACGGTAGTTTTAATATCTAAATTTTCAATTTTAAGATTTTCTAATTGTTTCAATTTTGTTTGCTCTACAATTTTTTGCAAAGCAGGCACACCTTTTACGTTTGCCATTGGCATTTTAAAACCGGCGGTTCCGTTTAATGATTTTAAATCAGGCGATAAATCAGGATTTAAAGACATTTTCATGTTCATGTTTGATAAAAACACACCGCTGACAAATTTCATAATTGGTGCTGCTTGTTTCATTGAACCAACATATTTATAAACTTCCTGAATATCGAAATTATTGATGTTATAAGTTAAGTTTGCAGTAGGGATGTCTGTTTTTGTGTTGTAAAAACCACTGGCAGTAATGTTGCCACCTAATAAATTTCCCTGTAAATTATTTAGGTTTAATTGTTCCTCTTTCAGGTGGATGTTTCCTGTTAAATTTTTAATGGTAAGTTGGTCGTAAACTAATTCACCAATGGTGGCAACTCCCGTAAAATCTATGTTTTTTGGTACACGCACCACTTCTTTTGCTTTTTGTGCATTCGATTTTTTTGCTGCTGTAGAATCCGGTAAAAATTCATTGGCATCAATTTTAACAGAAGCAATATTTACATTTCCTGTTATGATTGCATCTTTAGACAATACATAACCAATTACATTTTCTAATTTTCCTTTAATATCAAAATCGCTTTTGCCGATGGCTGCTTTGCATTGTGTTACATCTACAAATTGCGGTGAGAAATTTAAGTTTAAATTACTTACAGAAACAGGTTTTGGAACATCTTTAGAAGCATACTCAATGCCTGTTGCAACAATGTTTCCGGCAGCTTGTATGTTTTGATACCGTTTTGCTTCAACATCAGATTTTTTTGCTTTCACGGTTAAATCAACGTTGGCAACACCTGCTAATTTTTGCACGCCTTCCATTGGATAAAATTTCTGAATATCCGCTAAGTTTAATTTTCCTTTTGCCGTTAAATCAATATTTGGATCTGAGACAGGTGTTGCTACTCTCAGCTTTGCAACAATTGGTTCGTTTGCCATTTTTAAACGCAAATCTGGAACATTAACTATTGTATTATCTAAGCTTCCGCCAGGATTGTTAATTTGTGCATTAATAAAAATATCCGTAACAGCCGTTGGTAATTTAGGATATTGGAATTTACCGTTATCAACTTTTAAATTGATGGCAAATTGCGGATAAGAATTGCCTTGTAAAGTTCCTTTTACCATACCGTCTAATTTTAAAATACCGGAAGCGACGATATCTTTAAAATCTTTAGAATATATCGCAGGAATAAGCGACAATAAAGACTTGAAGTCTGTCTTGTCGGCATTAAAGGAAATATCCATGACCGTTTTGGTAGAGTCAGGAATTTGGATGAACCCGTTCAGTAAGAGCCCCAGTCTGTTCAAAATCAATTTATTTTCTTTGAATGCGTATTTGTGTTGTGTCTGGTCAATATTTACAGAACTTTCCAGATTCATCGTTGCTTCTTTTAAGTAAGTGATAAGTCCTTGCGAAAATGAAACTTTCTCGATAGCTGTACTGGATGTGTAATCTAAAATTGCCGAGGCAAAATCGCCTTTTCCTTTGTGATTAAGGTTCACAATTTTTATAGATGTTCCGCCATTTAAATCATCGTAAAACAAGTTTATATTATCTAGTGTTAGTTTGTTTAATGCCAAATCAAATGGCTTGGAAGCACACGTATCTGTTGATGGCTTGGTGATATTCCAGTTGGCAATTCCATCTTTATTTACAATTGTATTTAGTGTTGCATCAGAAAGTTCTATTGCTTCAATTTTATACTGCTCGCCTATAATGACACTCATTAAATCTAATGAAGCTTTAGTGTTGCCAATAGTTAAAAGTGTATCGCCTTCAAACTGATCAATGCCAATAATGGTTAAATCATCAATACCTAATGCAATGTTTGGAAAGTTTCTGATATTTTTTAATATGGATAAATCAATGTCTTTAAAATCAACTTTAGCATTTACCTGCTTGCTGATTTCTTCTTTTGCTTTTGCAATAATTTTATCTTTAAAGAAAAATGGAATGACAAATGCAGATGCAATCAAAACAAATAAGAGAATTAAAAAACCAACCAGAACTTTTTTCATAACCAGGATATTTTATCAAAATTAACCAATATGAGGACATAAAAATTAAATTTTAGATTATTTATGATTTGTTTTTTCACTAAAATACTAGATGAATAGATTAAATTTGTAATACAATAGAAATTTAGAATGCAAGAAGTTCAACCTTATCAACTCAAAAATAAAATACGTATTGTAACAGCAGCTTCCTTATTTGATGGACACGATGCAGCCATTAATATCATGCGTCGAATTATTCAGGCATCAGGTGCAGAGGTTATCCATTTGGGTCACAATCGTTCCGTGCAGGATATTGTAGAGTGTGCCATTGAAGAAGATGCCAATGCCATTGCATTTACTTCCTATCAGGGTGGTCATGTTGAATTTTTAAAATACATGCATGATTTGTTACACGAGAAAAGTTGCGGTCACATCAAAATTGTTGGCGGCGGCGGCGGAACTATCTTGCCTTCAGAAATTGAAGAATTGCATGCTTATGGAATAGACAGAATTTATTCACCAGATGATGGCCGCGCTTTAGGTTTACAAGGAATGATTAATGATTTATTGCAAATTTGCGATTTTCCAAGTGGTAAAAATGTTGTCTTAGATATATCAATACTAAAAGAAAAAAATGCACATCATATTGCGCAATTAATTTCCAGTGCAGAAAATTATCCTGAAGAATTTGATTTAATACAAGATAAACTCACGACTCACGACTCACGACTCACCACTCCAATACTAGGTATAACAGGAACAGGAGGCGCTGGAAAATCCTCACTTACAGACGAATTGGTCCGTCGTTTTATGTTAGATTTTCCGGAAAAGACTTTAGCTATAATTTCTGTTGATCCGAGCAGAAGAAAAACAGGCGGTGCTTTGTTAGGCGATAGAATTCGTATGAACTCTATCAACAATCCACGTGTGTATATGCGCTCTATGGCCACGCGACAAACCAACGCTTCCATCTCTAAAAATATTACAGATGCGATTGCCATTTTAAAAGCAGCCAACTATGATTTAATCATTATTGAAACTTCCGGTATCGGACAAAGTGGCACGGAAATCGTAGATATTGCTGATACTTTCCTGTATGTGATGACACCAGAATTCGGAGCCGCATCGCAATTGGAAAAAATTGATATGCTGGATTTTGCTGATGTAGTCGCTATCAATAAATTTGATAAACGCGGTGCACAGGATGCTTTACGTGATGTAAAAAAACAATATCAACGCAACCGAAATCTATGGAATGTAGATCCGGATCAAATGCCGGTGTATGGTAGCATTGCATCGCAGTTTAACGATCCCGGAACCAATGAATTATATAAAGCTGTCATTCAAAAAGTCATAGAGAAATCTGCATTAGATTGGCAATCTGCGTTGAATCTGTGCACAGGCAATTCTGAAAAAATTTACATTATTCCACCAGGTAGAGTTCGTTACTTATCTGATATTACAAAAACCAACCGCGATTATGACACTTGGGTAAAAGAGCAAAGTGAGATAGCACAAAATCTTTATGCCTTGCAAAAAGTGAAGTCAATGGTCAATAGTCAGCAGTCAATAGATAAAGAGACTATAGACAATGGACTATCGGCTATAGACAAAGAACTAAAACTCAAACTTCATCCTGAGTGCCAGCAAATACTGGACTCTTGGTGCGGTAAAAAAGCAAATTACAGCAACGAATTTTACGTTTTTAAAGTACGTGATAAAGAAATTAAAATTAAAACACACACAGAATCTTTATCGCATCAGCAAATACCAAAAGTATGTTTGCCAAAGTACGAAGCATACGGTGATATTTTAAAATGGAGTTTGCAGGAAAATGTACCAGGTGAATTTCCTTACACAGCAGGTGTGTTTCCATTTAAAAGAGAAGGCGAAGATCCTACTCGTATGTTTGCAGGAGAAGGCGGTCCGGAAAGAACTAACAAACGTTTTCACTATGTATCATTAGGCTTGCCAGCCAAGCGTTTGTCAACGGCTTTTGACAGTGTAACATTATACGGCGAAGATCCAGCCATTCGTCCTGATATTTATGGTAAAATCGGCAATTCCGGTGTGTCAATTTGTACCTTAGACGACGCGAAGAAATTGTATTCCGGTTTTGATTTATGCTCGCCGAATACATCTGTTTCGATGACGATTAATGGACCTGCTGCTACCATCTGTGCTTTCTTCATGAACGCAGCCATTGACCAGGAATGTGAAAAGTATATTCAACAAAATAATTTAGTAGATGAAGTCAATAAAAAAATTGACGATATCTATAAAAGTAAAAATGCCAAACGACCAATCTACAATGGTGTTTTACCTGAAGGAAACAACGGCTTAGGGTTGATGTTGTTAGGTGTTACCGGCGATCAGGTATTGGAAAAAGAAGTGTACGAAAAAATCAAAGCCTATGCATTATCGCAAGTACGCGGCACCGTGCAGGCTGATATTTTAAAAGAAGATCAGGCGCAAAATACATGCATTTTTTCTACAGAGTTCTCCTTGAAATTAATGGGTGATGTACAGGAATATTTTGTACAACACAAAGTGCGTAATTTTTATTCTGTTTCTATTTCTGGTTATCATATTGCAGAAGCCGGCGCCAATCCAATTTCGCAATTAGCATTTACCTTATCCAATGGTTTTTCGTTTGTAGAATACTATTTATCGCGCGGCATGCACATCGATGATTTTGCACCGAATCTTTCTTTCTTTTTCTCTAATGGTGTAGATCCTGAATATGCAGTAATCGGTCGTGTTGCCAGAAAAATCTGGGCTAAAGCGATGAAGTATTTGTACAAAGGAAACGACAGAAGTCAGAAATTAAAATACCATATACAAACCTCAGGCAGAAGTTTGCACGCGCAGGAAATAGATTTTAACGATATCAGAACCACCTTACAAGCATTGTATGCCATTTATGATAATTGCAATTCATTACACACCAATGCTTATGATGAAGCTATAACCACACCAACAGAAGAAAGTGTGCGCAGAGCGATGGCTATTCAGTTAATTATCAATAAAGAGTTAGGTTTGGCGAAAAATGAAAATCCATTGCAAGGTTCTTTTATTATTGAAGAATTGACTGAATTAGTAGAAGAAGCCGTATACGCTGAATTTGACAGAATTACAGAACGCGGTGGTGTGTTAGGTGCCATGGAAACCATGTATCAGCGCAGTAAAATACAAGAAGAAAGTATGTATTACGAAATGAAAAAGCATACCGGTGAATTGCCATTAGTAGGTGTGAATACCTTCTTGTCTTCTAAAGGTTCTCCAACGATTTTGCCAATGGAAGTGATACGCAGTACGACAGAAGAAAAGGACTTACAAATTTCTAATTTAAGTGCACTTCAGGAAAGAAATAAATCGGAAGCACAGCACTATTTACAACAACTGCAAAAAGCTGCTTTAGAAAACAAGAACATATTTGATGTATTAATTGAAACCGTTAAATACTGCAGCTTAGGACAAATTACTAATGCCTTGTTTGAAGTTGGTGGTCAGTATAGAAGAAATATGTAAACAAATGCATTTTTCTTTTGGTTTTCATCAATACTTTACTAGAACCTCCTTATATTCACATTGCTAATAAATTTAATATGAAATTCAGATTCTTTGTTATTCTTAGTGCCATTTTGCTTATAAGTTGTAGCCGTGAAAGTGCTGTACAGCTTTCACATCCATTTTTAGAGGTGGAAAATAATAATCAATCAGAAAACTGGTATGATATTCCGGGCATGATTTGTCGCGATGGCTCACCAACTGGCATTGGCTATCGTGTCGGCAATCCTAAAAAATTGGCTATCTACATCAATGGCGGTGGAGCTTGTTTTAATGAGCCAACGTGTGCCGGAAATCCAAAATCATTTAACGGTACAGATATGCAGGATCTGTATACACAATATGGAAACAGCGGAATTTTTAACGCATCCAATCCAAAAAATCCATTAAAAGATTTTTCGTTTGTGTTTGTTCCGTATTGTACCGGTGATGTACATAGCGGTACTAAAGATGTTGGTTTTGCAACTGGTGTTGCAGATACTCAACGCTACGTAGGTGCATTTAACTTTATAAAAGCAGTAGATTTCATTCAACCTTATTTTAATTACAAAGAAGTGGAAGAGGTGGTCTTGTTTGGGTTAAGTGCAGGTGGTTATGGCGTTTATGTCAATTTTCTGGAAGTATTTAAAAGATTTCCAAACGCAAAAATTACTGTCATAAATGATTCCGGTCCTTTATTTAATGATGACCAGGCTTTTCCTATTTGTTTGCAGTTTGGTTTTTCAGTTATATTTGGTCTTCCTTTGCCAACAGATTTGGTAGAATGTTGCGGAACACCAGATATTGGTCTGAGCAATGTGTATGAATATTCCAGTAAAAATTATCCTAAAGCAAATTATGGATTTATGTCATCCTATAACGATGCAACTTCACGCTTTTTCTTAAGCTTCGGATATAACAATTGCTCAGGCGCACCCGGAAACCAACTTCCTGCGAATGTATTTAAAAATGCTTTAATAAACCTTAGGGAAGATATACTCAAACCTAAAACAACCTGGTCTACTTTCTATATAAATGGTGATTCACATACCATGTTCATATCAGATGACATCGTTTATGAAAGAGAAGTTGGTGGTATGTTTTTGTATGAATGGGTTGATAAATTAATGAAAGGCCAGCGTATGCATGTAACGGAGTAGAAATACTCTTCTGGATAAAACAAAAGAAAAAACCGCAAATAGATTTTGCGGTTTTTTCTTTATATATTATCATCTAATTATTTACTTACCTTGCTCATCTGCAGTTGGTCCGTACATGCCCGGAACCGGAACATCTAACAAGCGCAAATAAACAGTCAACTGTCCGCGGTGATGGTAAATATGGTTAAAAGTAAAGCTGCGCAACACCGCAATTTTCGGCATAGTAAAATAAATGGTTTCACCATTGCGCATGGTCCAGGTTTCATTCACCAGGATTTCAGCACTCGTATTTTGTATCGACTGCAAGGCTGCCGCAACACAATCGTCATGAATTTTTAATAAATCTTCCGTTGTCGCAACTGATTTCGGTTGGTAACCGCCTTTTGAAAAATCCAGTTCGGGTTGTTCTAACGTAAGAGGCACCCATTCCGGAATTTCAGCCACATGCATTGCTAATTGTTCCAGTGTCATCGATTTTTCATGCGGTTTCCATGATAGCTTATCCATCGGTACTCTTTCTAATAATTTGCGTGTGCTGGCACACTCGTGTGTGTATTCGTTGGTCAGGCTTTTAATGATATTAAATTCCATTAGTTCTGTTTTTTGTAAAAATAATTTAAAAATCCGTTTTCAACGCAATGGTAATATCTCTTTTCTAACATTCTTTCACATTTATTCTATTTTTACGGCGATTGATTTGATAGTATGTCAGAAGAAGAATTGAAGTACCAAAAGAAGAGAATGAAGAAGTTTTTTTTTACGTTTATTATATTGATAGCCGGTTTGTGTCTTTCGTATTGTCAGCATAAAGGCAACAGGACACCTACCGGATTTTTACAACCAGAAGTTAATCCTGCTCTCTATAAAAATCATAATAATGAAAATATAGACCTGCAGGATTCTGTTATAGTCAGGAAAATTCATGCGCTGGATTGTTATTTTGAAGAAAAAGTAAAAATGAACGGGTTTAACGGCTCTGTGCTTATTGTTTACAAAGGCAGTCCGTTTTTTGAGCGTTACTACGGCTACAAAAATTACAACACGAAAGAGCGATTGACACCTCGATCAACCTTTCAGATTGCGTCTACATCCAAAACATTTACGGCAGGAGCTATTTTATTATTACTTCAGCAAAATATGCTGTCTTTAGAAGATACCTTACAAAAATATTTTCCAAAATTTCCATACAAAGGCATAACGGTAAGAATGTTGCTGAACCATCGGTCTGGCTTGCCCAATTACCTCAATTTTGCAGAAACATACTGGAAAAACAAGAAGCAGTTTATGACCAATGAAGATATGCTGCAGATGCTTTATAAATATAAACCTAAAGCATTAAACTCACCGGACACGCATTTCAGGTATAACAATACGAACTTTGTGCTGCTGGCACTGATTGTAGAACAAGTGTCCGGCATGCCGTTCTGCGATTTCCTGCATCAAAATATTTTTATTCCGTTGGGTATGTCTGATTCATGGCTGTTTGATCCGATCAGCTCGCGACCTTCCGCCACCAAAGGATACAAAGGATCTCGTTGGGTGGAAGATGCTATTGTCTATACGGATGGCATCACCGGCGATAAAGGCATCTATAGTACTGTTCAGGATTTATATAAATGGGATCAGGCATTGTATTCCGGAAAATTTATCCGTTCAGAGATTTTAGGATTGGCCTTCACGCCACAGAGTTTTGAAAAACCCGGCAACAAAAATTACGGCTTAGGCTGGCGTATAAATGATCAATCGGATGGTACCCGTCTGATTTATCATAATGGCTGGTGGCACAGTTATAATGCTGTTTTCAATCGAAAAATCAGCGATAAAACCACGGTTATCATTTTAAGCAATCATTATAGCCAGAGCGTTTATAAAATACAACAGGTTTGGGATATTTTATATGGCGACGGCGTCGTATCAACGTCTGAGGAAGAAGGCAGCAGCGAGACAACGAAAAAATTGAATACGGACAGTTTGCTGGAAATGCAAAAATAATTGTCTGAATCACGGATTTTATGGATTAAATGATTTCACAGGTTTTTATAAAAGACAATCCGTGTAATCTAAAAAACTGTTTAATCAGCGTTCCGAATTTTCGGAACAGACAAAAAAATCCTGAGCAACCACGCTCAGGACTATTTTAAACCAACCAAATGAAAATGTTTTTTAACTTCAATCTAAACTTTAATTTAGATATGAAATAAGTAACAATTCTCGTGCCAAACTGGAAATTAGTTAGTTAAACATTTTGGTTTTTTCTGATTTTTTCCTCTAAATCGCGTTTTTCAGCCTTTTTCTGCTTTATTTTCCATTCTTTCATCAATACGGAAAGCTTCACCTCTTCCAGCGAGTCGTACACAATGCCAACAATCATGGAATTTAATTCCTGACTTTCTGGATGTGTATGATCTAAAAACGATTCTATTAAGCCATGCGTCACTTCTTTAATACCGCGAGTATTTTCCGGGTCAATAATGTCTTTCATCAGTTTGTCAATGGTGTTGAATGTAACGTCTGCCACTGCTTTGTCTAATGTTTCCTGAAAAATCTTACCTAATCCAGGAATATACCGCAGCTTATCTACGGTGTCGTTTTCAAGAATGGCTTCGCTGATAATTTTTTCGACATACGCTTTCAGTTCATGCCGGTATTGAGAGTAAGATATATTCATAGCCTCACCTACACGGTTGCTCAGGTAATTGACAATCGCATCTTCTTTAGGCTTAATGACATTATTAACGATCTTGGTAACCAGTGGTGAGCCTTTTTGCACCTCTTCCTGTGCCATGGTAATCATCTTGGCGATCACACGGTCGGCCACTTCTTCTACCACCACTTCCGAAATAAAAGCAGACTGTTTGAAAACAAATGTCTTTGTGAGATCAAAAACACCTAATCGCTGCAATCTGTAAATTAATCCGAATAATCGTACGGCACCAAAAAAATTGAACCCTTCTAAAATAGGAATACACATGATGACATCATACCAATGCACAAAAGGATAAAACCACCATTTATCGTATTTTTTTCGGTAAATACTTCGTATCCATCTGAAAAGAAGTTCTGCAACATAAATTCCCACAAAAATTAAATCATATTGCAGCACATTATGATAAATATGCGTGGCATACCAATCGTGGAAAGCAGCCGACACATAATGAATGCTTTGCGCAAAAAACGAGAATTGAAATAAAAATCCGAAAAAAAGATACAACAAGTTGATGATAACGATAATCAACATGGTTAAATCCATCCAGAAAAGATGTGACGAATCTGCAGAGCGTAATTTCTCCACATCAATCTTAAACATGCTTCGTACTTTATCTAACATGCAATGAAGATAATATTATTTGATAAATATACTAAATTGAGGTGTCATGGTCTTAAATGATGTCATAAATAAAATGCAACTTAATGACGCTTTTTTGACGTTCAATTTGTAACTTACAAGTTGCGGCTTTTTACGCACAACTACTGAAATCTTGGATAGCTTGTCTAAGATGTATGATAAAGATAAAACGATAAATATTTTTATTGACAGATCGAATTTAATCTGATTATTGTCTTTCTTTGTATGTAGAAATCAGAATTATAATTGACTTTTATCAAAAAATATACATAGATTAATGGTGAAATTTATAGTATATCAAATTTAATCCCAAGATTTATATGCAAATGAAAAAATTTATTACCGTCATTTTATTGTTACTTACTTTGGAAAATTTTGCCCAAAAATCTAAAATCAAAGGAATTGTAACAGACACAAAGACGAATGAACCCCTGATAGGAGTTAATGTATCTGTACAAAATACTACTTTAGGTACTTCGACAGATACAAGCGGTTTTTATGAACTTGAACTGGAAACAGGAGAACAAATTATAGTATTCTCTTACGTCGGATATGAGGATAAAATAGAAACAGTGCTGATTAAAAACAATGAACTGAAAATATTAAACGTTACGGTTGGAGAAAATGATAACATATTAAATACGGTTGTTGTATCCGGAAGTAAATTTGAAAAAAAGCTTAGCGAAGAGATTGTGTCAATGGATGTGATAAAACCTGTATTTTTCGAGAAGCAGAATGCAACAGATTTAGGTGCTTCGATTAAAAGAAACCCCGGTATTACAATTGTTGACGGACAAATAAATATCAGAGGAGGCTCCGGATTTTCTTACGGAGCAGGCTCGAGGGTATTGGTTTTATTAGATGGCTTATCCGTTTTAAACCCGGGCTCCGGTGGTGTATCAGGCAGTTTGCCTATAGAAAGCATTGGTCAGATTGAAATTATTAAAGGAGCAGCATCCGCTTTATATGGCTCATCAGCAATGAATGGAATTATAAACTTAAGAACCACAATTGCTACGACAGAACCTCATACCAATATAGCATTCTTTGCTTCTGTAAATGACAATCCCGATAAGACCGATAGATATATTGATGCAGATGGGAACATACAATCAGAGAATATAGATAAAAGATGGTGGAGGCAGGATAGTGTTACTTTCTTACAACCTGACTTGCTGCAGGTTTTAGGAAACCGGGATACTACATTAAAAAACGAGTTTAGGCAAAGGCCTTATTCTGTTGGTATGTCTTTTTCCAATCGCCAAAAAATCGGGAAACTGGATCTGGTGATCGGAGGTTTATTTAGCAAAGGTTCCGGAATGGCCTGGGGTACAGCTTATACATCCGGCAGGTTTAATATCAATACAAGGTATAGGTTTAATAACAAATGGAGTGCAGGAGTAAACATTAATATGGGTTTTGGAAAGAGCGGAAATCAATTTCTTTGGAGCGGATTAAGAGGCGTGAACAAATATCTTCCCAGCGCAATAATAATACCTACAACAAGCTCTTCTTTTAATGCTACTATTGATCCATTTCTGAATTACAGTGATGATAAAGGAAACAGACATAAATTAACCGGCAGATATTTAGTCAGTGCAAATAATAACACCAATAATCAAAGTAATTCAACGGCTACTTATTATGCAGAATATCAGTATCAGCGTAAAATTGACAAGATAAATATGACCTTTACTACCGGTGCTTTAGGAGGTTATAACACAGCTCCGAGTTCTCCGTTATACGGCAACAAAAAACTGGTTTCTTCTAACGTCGGCATGTATTTACAGGCCGATAACAAATTCTGGAAAAGGCTAAATACCTCTGTCGGCTTCAGGTTAGAATCCAATAAGATTACAGATGCCAAAAGAGAAATAAAACCGGTTTTCAGGGCAGGTGTAAATGTTGAAGCCGCAAAATATACTTTTATCAGAGCGTCTTTCGGTCAGGGATACAGATTTCCGACCATAGCAGAAAAATTTATTTCCACAGATTTGGGTGGCTTTGGAATTGTACCCAACCCGATTATAGAATCAGAAACAGGATTTAGTGCTGAGCTGGGAATTAAACAGGGTGTAACGTTTGGAAAAAACTTCAGAGCATTTCTGGATATCGCAGGATTCTATTCTCAATATACTAATATGATGGAATTCACAGCAGTCGTACCAGGCTCCGGCATTCCAACCCCTCCTGGTTCTGTACTTTCATTTGCTTCACAGAATGTTGGAGATACCAGAATATATGGTACAGAAGCCAGTTTGCAGGGAGAAGGCAAACTCTTTGGTTTCCCTACTACTGCCGTTTTAGGATATACCTTTATTGTTCCTCAATACAGAAATTATGTAGAAGCAAATACAGACGATATTGTAGATTATAATGTATTAAAGTATCGATTCAGACACACTTTCACAGGACAATGGGATATTAATTTTAAAGGGTTCGGCATAGGAACGAATATTCAATATTTCAGTTTTATAGAAAATTACGACGCATTGTTTAGTACCATTGGTGTAGGAATTGAGGAATATCGCCAAACGTTTTTAAAGAAAGAAGCAGATAAGAAAAAGGAGAAAAATAAATACAAGGGAACCGCCATCTGGGATGTCAGAGCAAATTATACTTTTGGTAAAACCAGTAAATATACCGTTGCATTCATTGTCAATAATGTATTGAATAAAGAATACACCTTACGTCCCGGTGTACTTGAAAATAACAGAAGTTATGCATTCAGGATTGACATGAAATTTTAAGAATATTACAGTAGTTGCATTGTCAGGACGATAAAATAATACCAATGCATCAGCAGCATGTACTTCCTGATATTGATGTCAAATATAACATGTACGCTGTCTGACATTTAATGGAAACAGTGCAGTTTTTAAATGTTGAATTAAAAAGATGGAACGTCAGAATTTAACAAACCGCTCCCAACTGGATTTTTCCAACAATTCACGGTCCTCGGGATGTGCAATATCAATCAGCGCCTTGGCTCGCTGACGGAGATTTTTCCCGTATAAATAAGCAACACCAAACTCTGTGACGATATAATGTACATGACCTCTGGTAGTCACCACGCCTGCGCCTTGTTTCAGAAATGGAACAATCCGCGGCTCTCCTTTTTTGGTGCGAGACGTGAGCGCAATGATGGGTTTGCCGCCCTGACTGAGTGCTGCACCACGAATAAAATCCATTTGTCCGCCGATACCACTGAATAGTCTGGTGCCGATGCTGTCTGCACAAACCTGTCCGGTGATGTCTACTTCGATAGCGCTGTTAATAGCCACCACTTTCGGGTTTTTGCTGATGATATGCGGATCATTGATAAAATCGATATCCAGGAAAGCAAAAGCCGGATTGTCATCCACATAATCGTACAGTCTTTTTGTTCCGACAGCAAATCCCGTTACTGTTTTATACGGATGAATTACTTTCTGTGAATTGTTGATGATGTCCTTTTCAAATAAATCAATAATACCATCACTGCACATTTCTGTATGAACGCCCAGGTTTTTATGGTTGTACAGTGATTTTAATACTGCATCAGGAATGGTGCCGATACCCATTTGCAAAGTGCTGCCATCATCAATCAGTTCTGCAATATATTTTCCGATCTGCAATTCCTCTTTACCCATTTTAGCACTGTAGTCCACTTCATGCAGGGGTTCATCAGCAAAAACAAAGGAATGAATCCGGCCGGTATGTATCATACTGTCGCCATGTGTTCTCGGCACATTCGGATTTACCTGTGCGATGATATGTTTGGCGGTGCTGATGGCGGCGCGGGCAATATCTACACTAATGCCTAAAGAACAATAGCCGTGTTTGTCTGGTGGAGAAACCTGTATCAGAGCAACATCTAATGTAAGCTGTCCGTTTTTGAAAAGGTCTGGAATGTCACTTAGGAAAACCGGAACAAAATCTGCGCGACCTTCATTAACGGACTGGCGCACACTGTCGCTGACAAACAAACAATTGATGTGAAAACTATTTTCGTATTCGGGACGGTCTACCACAATGTCACCCAATACAGAAATAAACGTGAGTTCCACATTTTGTAAACGCGGAGCTTGTTTTGCCAATTCAGCCAACAGGAAATTTGGCGTCATAGCGCTGCCGTGTATATACACGCGGTCGCCGCTTTTTATAATTGATAATGCTGTTTCAGCAGCTTGGTAAGCAATTTCTTTATACATGATAGAATGTAAAACTAAGAAAATGAAGGTTATTATGGAAGTTGATTAAAATTTCTGTATAATTCAGGACTTTTTTAGATGCTGAAACGAGTTCAGCATGACAGACAGTGCTTGCAGTTGCGTCATTCCGAGCTTGATTCTGAGCTCAATTCCGAAAAAAAACTACAAATGCCTGCGAAAGGTGTTTTCATCTTTCCATTATTTTTACTGTATTTATTAGGAACTTATTTCGGAGAGTGGTTGACAGGTTACAAAACCTGTCAAAGGTGAGACATATAAAAATTCATTATTTTGTTTACACATCATAATTCAAAACGCTCTGCAGCCATCTTTCTACCTCTTCTGTTTTCATGTCTTTACGTTGTGCGTAATCTTCCACCTGGTCTTTCGCTATTTTACCAATACCGAAATATTTACTGTCAGGATGTGAGAAGTACCAGCCACTCACGCTGGATGCCGGATACATGGCATTGCTTTCCGTTAAGATAATGCCTGCGTTTTTCTCCGCGTCTAATAATTTAAACAACATCGGTTTTTCAGTATGGTCCGGACAGGCCGGATAGCCCGGAGCAGGCCGTATGCCCTGGTATTTTTCTTTAATCAGCTCTTCGCTGCTCAATGCTTCTTCTGTGGTGTATTTCCAGAATTCCGTGCGCACGCGTTCATGCATACGTTCCGCAAAGGCTTCCGCTAAACGGTCGGCCAGCGCTGCCAGCATAATCTTATTATAATCATCGTGGTTTTCTTCAAAATGTTTCAGCCATTTTTCAATACCAATGCCTGAAGTCACGGCAAATCCGCCGATGTAATCTTCCTTACCGCTTTCTGCTGGTGCCACAAAATCGCTCAAACAAAAATTTGGTAATCCTTCGCCTTTCTTATTTTGCTGACGTAAATGATGTAAGCGCGTTTCATCTTTTAAAATGATATCATCTGTGTTTGAATTGGCTTCAAAGAAACCAACGACTGCTTTGGCTGTCAGCCATTTTTCTGCAATGATTTTATCGAGCAATGCATTCGCATCCGTCAATAATTTTTTGGCTTCCACGCCCACTACTTTATCTTCTAAAATGTTCGGATATTTTCCGTGCAGTTCCCAGGTAGAGAAAAATGGTGTCCAATCAATATATTTTCTTAGCTCTGCTAAATCATAATCTTCAAAAACTTTGGTTCCGAGGAAAGTAGGTTTTGGCGGCGTGTAATTGGAAAAATCTAACTGCAATTTATTTTTGCGCGCTTCTTCAAGAGGCAAATAATCTTTTGCAATTTGTTTACCCTGATGGCGCACGCGCATTACTTCGTATTCTGCTTTGATATCAGCAACAAATTTTATTTTAGTTGAAGGATTTAACAAGCTGCTTGCCACCGGCACGCTGCGCGATGCATCTAACACGTGGATAGTTGGATGATCGTAATTTGGTTCAATTTTTACAGCCGTATGAATCTTAGATGTGGTGGCACCACCAATTAATAAAGGCTGTTTCATGCCGCGCCGCTTCATTTCTTTCGCCACAAAAACCATTTCATCCAAGGATGGGGTAATCAGACCGCTTAGGCCTATGATGTCTACATTTTCCTTTTGTGCGATATCTAAAATTTTATCACAAGGCACCATTACACCAATGTCTATAATTTCAAAATTATTACATGCCAGTACAACGCCCACAATATTTTTTCCGATATCGTGTACATCGCCTTTTACGGTTGCGAGTAAAATTTTTCCCTGCTTACTGCTTTCGCCTTCCTGTTTGGAGGCTTCTATAAATGGCAACAGATACGCAACGGATTTTTTCATCACACGGGCAGATTTTACGACCTGCGGCAGAAACATTTTTCCTGCACCGAATAAATCACCCACCACATTCATGCCATCCATCAACGGACCTTCAATCACGCTTAACGGCTTGTCGAACTGTTGTCTGCATTCTTCCGTATCCACATCAATAAAATCAATAATCCCTTTTACCAGCGCATGTTTCAGTCGTTCATTCACAGGTTGATTTCTCCAGGATAAATCTTCTTCTTTTTTCTTTGCTGAGCCTTTTACATTATCTGCATATTCCAATAAGCGTTCAGTAGCATCTTCTTTTCTGTTTAAAATGACATCTTCCACGCGTTCCAGTAATCCTTTTTCGATATTGTCATATACCTCAATCATGGTTGGATTAACGATACCCATATCCATGCCTTCTTTGATGGCATGATACAAGAATACCGAGTGCATGGCTTCGCGCACAATATTGTTTCCACGGAAAGAAAAGGAGACATTGGAAACACCGCCGCTGACGTGCGCACCTTTTAGATTGGTTCTTATCCATTTGGTGGCACGGAAGAAATCAACTGCATTGTTGCGATGTTCGTCCATACCGGTTGCTACCGGAAAAATATTCGGATCGAAAATAATATCGTTCGGATTGAATTTTACGATGTTTACCAATACATCGTAACTGCGTTTGCATATTTCAATTCTGCGTTCGTAGCTATCGGCTTGTCCGTCTTCATCAAAAGCCATGACCACCGTTGCTGCGCCATATTTTTTTATCAGTTTTGCCTGACGAATAAATTCTTCTTCACCACCTTTTAAACTGATGGAATTGACGATGCATTTTCCCTGTACGCATTTCAAACCAGCTTCGATGATTTCCCATTTGGATGAATCTATCATGATTGGAATGCGAGAAATTTCCGGCTCAGACGCGATTAAATTTAAGAATTGTATCATCGCTTTGGTGCCGTCAATCATCCCTTCATCCATGTTTACGTCGAGAACTTGAGCACCACCGCGGACCTGATCCATGGCTACCGCTAGTGCATCTTCAAAGCGTTCCTCTTTGATCATTTTTAGAAATGCTTTAGAACCGGTTACGTTGGTACGTTCGCCAATATTTACAAAGATGGAATCTGGTGTGATGAGTAATGGTTCAAGACCAGATAATTTTAAGATATTACAACTGCTTTCTGACATTTTTTATTTTTTTTAGAACACGGATGACACAGATTTAACGGATTTAAGACGGATTTTTATCAATTAATCTTGATAATCCTTTCAGTCTGTGTTCTGTTTTTTATGCTTCTTGTAAACTATTAACTTTCCTTGGTTTATAATCTTTTGCTATTTCTGCGATGCGTTTTATATGTTGTGGTGTCGTGCCGCAGCATCCGCCTAAAATATTGACCAATCCTAATTCTAAAAACTCGCGGATTTGGTCGCCCATGATATCCGGTGTTTCATCGTATTGACCAAATTCATTTGGTAAACCTGCATTTGGATAGGCGCTTACTAAAAACTCTGATTCTTTTGCTAAAACCTGCAAGTAAGGACGCAATTCTTTTGCACCTAATGCACAATTTAATCCAACAGAAAACAACGGAACGTGTGATACCGAAATTAAAAATGCTTCGGTAGTTTGACCGCTTAGCGTTCTGCCACTTGCATCTGTAATCGTTCCCGAAATAGAAACAGGATATTCTTTTCCTATATCTTCAAACAATGTCTGTACAGCAAACAAAGCCGCTTTCGCATTTAGTGTGTCAAAAATTGTTTCGATTAACAATAAATCTGAACCGCCTTCGATTAGTGCTTTTGCCTGGTCGTAATAGGCGGTTACCAATTCGTCAAAAGTAACTGCACGATAACCCGGATCATTTACGTCTGGTGAAAGCGAGCAAGTACGATTGGTTGGACCCATTGCACCGGCAACAAAACGAGGTTTGTGTGGTTCTTTTGCCGTCATTTCATCAGCCACTTCTCTGGCAATTTTTGCACTTTGAAAATTGATGTCGTAAACCGCATCTTCCAGATGATAATCTGCCTGAGCTATAGTTGTTCCACTGAATGTGTTGGTTTCTAATATATCTGCACCAGCTTCAAAGTATTGACGATGAATTTCTTTGATGATTTCCGGTCGGGTAATAGACAGCAAATCGTTGTTGCCTTTTAGCGGATGTGTATGATTAATCCATCTGTCGCCACGATAGTCTTCTTCTTCCAGTTTGTAGCGTTGAATCATGGTTCCCATGGCACCATCCAGAATCAGGATGCGTTCTTGTGCAATTTTATAAAGTAAGTCACTCATATAACTTCCGTTTTTTCTGATGAAAAATCCGTTCTGTTATGATTCGCTTACTTTGAGGTGGTAGAGATTTAACTCGGCTTATCTTTTCCAAACAATCGTATCTGGATAGGATTTAGCACCTTCCAAACGACTGAGCGTTTAGGGTTGCTAAGGTTTCACAGGGCCTATTCCCTCCGCCTTTCAAAATAAGTTATTATAAAAGAACAAAATGATGGTGCAAATATACAAACTGGAATTCAGATTTACAATTGCCACAGGACAATAAAAAAAGCCCAAAGATTAACTTCGGGCTTTTTTATAAAATTGTTTAGTATTGTTATTCGGTATACTCAAACTGTAAGTCTGCCTGACATATAAAACTCCAGGGACTTAACAAGGAATTATGAAATGAAGGAGAGCTTGTCTCTTTGAATCTGGCATCTTCATAGGTTACGTTACCAGATGTAAACGGATAAATGTTTGCGTATATTGTTCCCGGACCTGATTTTCGATAATATATCCAGTAATCTTTTGCTGAGCCACCGCTGCTGTTGTTCATGGAAACAACATAGCGCTTGTTTGCCGTTATTGATATTGGAGTAATATTTTTGTAAAAATACTGAAGCGTATCAGTTACGGTTATACTGGTAGCAGCAAGCAGAGATGTTGTTTCAAAGTCCCAGAAACTAACCGTAAATGTTCCTTTGTTGCCGGAGCAGCATCCCAGTTTTGTAATTGTTCCGTTCTTCAAAAATAAAATTTTATTTCCTGATTCATAAAATGAGCCGAATGAAGGAAACAAGACGAAAGAATCCTATAGGGCGAGATTTGATACGGCAGATTTTGACGGAGTTTCTGTATTTGCCGGATTTTTATCCTTTTTGCAGGCGGCCAGAAAGCCAAGCAAAATGAAATTGATCAAAATTATTTTTTCATACTATTTTTGTTATTGGTTAACTAATTCCAGTTCAAGGTTTTCAAAAGTGATTGTTATGTTGCCGACAGGACATTTAGAACATAAAAAAACTTTAGCTTCGGAAGTGAATTTTCCGGATATATATGCTTTGCCATTGATTTCCTTATATTTTGTTATTTCAGCAGAAGCTGCCTGGTCAAATGTCCTGTTTCTGCTGTAAACCTTTTCTTTCCCGTTTTCAGTAGTCCTGATTGAAATTTCTAATTTATCTTTCGAGTATGTTTTAGGAGCTTTTACATCCGTAAAAATGCTCATCTGAACTCGTTCTTCAGCAGGGTCTTTTAGTACTGCACTTGGTTTGGTAAAAAACAATAAAATATTGGCCGGTCCTTTGGTTATGCCATTGTTTTTGGTATAAAAATATCCTTTGGTATCAATATATTTCCACTCTGTACCATTTAGCAGAATCGTTGCTTTGCCTTTACTCTCTTTTCCTGTTGAGTTTTTTATTGCTGTATTGTTTACTGTATTTGAAGCCTGACCCTTTTTTATTATCGTGTAAAGGTCTCCTGTATAACCAAGCACAAAATTCTTATCGTTTTTAATTTTTAGATAAATGATAACATCTTGTCCGGAACTGGCTGCTTTTAGCTTTTTATATTGTTTGTCTTCAATTTTATAAACTATGGCAGTTATTTTTTCAGAAGGATTGCTTTTTTTAACAATCTCTACTTGCTGGTTTTCCTGTAAAGTTCCTTTGTCAACAGTTACACTGATGAATAAATCGTCAAAAGTATCACCGGTCATATAAAATGACTTGGATAGTGTCATCGAAAAATCATTGTTTTGTGCAAAACATCCGACAGAAATTAATGAATAAAAATAAAAAGAGAATATAAAAATAATGTTTTTCATAGAAAGCTCTTATTGTAAACTTGAATTAATCAGCAACGAAAATAAAATCTACCAGACCATTTAATTTAAAAAAATAGCTCTGCCGGTCTGGAAATGTTTGTGTCGAAGTCTTAGCATCACTGCAGTAATGTATAGTAATACCATCTAAAAAATAAGGCATAAAATTTATACCGGTGTTATCACGAATTACAAAAGCTTCTTTCAGCACATTAATACTTACAACAAAACGTTTGTTTGCTGGTACGTTAATTGGTGTAATATTTACATATTTATAACTCACAGAATCTAAATCTGCATACGCTGTTTTTATAACTGCTTTTGAGGAATCGTCCCAAACGGTAATTCTGTAATTTCCTGTTTTGGGAACTTTACCGCCTACTTTAGTAATTTTTCCGTTCATATTGGATGAAAAAGTAATTCCATGTTCGTAGGATGTGCTAAAGCCATTGTCTGTTGTTCGATAATAGTATACAGATTGGGATTCGGTTTTCTGAATCGGCGCTATTTCAGGTTTTGGTTCAGCATTATTATTTCTAGTACAGGCAGCAATAATTGTAACTACTAATAAAAATGTAATGTTTACAAGTAGATTTGTTTTAGGTTTTAGATACATATTGTTGTTTTATTTGTACAAAATTAAAACACCTCCTTTGTTTTTGAAAGATGAAATTAGTATTTGGCAATTTTCAATTAGAATTCGTACCATTATTAGAATTTCAATTCATTTTATACCTTTACCATCCAATTTATACAATGAAAGTAACTGATATATTAGCACAGAACAAAGAGAAAACACTGGTTTCTTTTGAAATACTACCTCCATTAAAAGGTAAAAGCATCGATTCTATTACAAAAGTATTAGACCCGTTGATGGAATTTCAGCCACCGTTTATAGATGTAACTTACCACAGAGAAGAATTTGAATACAAACAAACGGCAGAAGGTTATTTTGAGAAAGTAGCCGTTCGAAAAAGACCAGGTACTGTTGGAATTTGTGCTGCCATTAAATACAGATATAATGTAGAGGCTGTACCACATTTCTTATGCGGTGGATTTAGTAAAGAAGAAACCGAAAATTCTTTAATTGACTTAGGGTTTTTAGGTATCCAGAATATTTTAGCCTTGCGTGGTGACGCCAGAAAACTGGAAAAGAAATTTGTGCCGGAACCGGACGGCCATCCATTTGCGTTGGATTTGGTAAAGCAGATTAACGATATGAATTGCGGAAAATACCTGGACAATGATTTAATCAATCCGGTGAAAACAGACTTCTGTATCGGTGTGGCTGGCTATCCTGAAAAACATTTTGAAGCAGCCAACTACGAGCAAGACTTAATGTATTTGAAAGAAAAAATTGATGCAGGCGGCGATTACATTGTAACGCAAATGTTTTTTGATAACAAAGCTTATTTTAAATTTGTGGAAGATTGTAAGAATATTGGTATAAATGTGCCAATTATTCCGGGCATTAAACCGATTACCAAACTCGGACAACTTAATAGCATACCGTCTGCATTCTTTATTAATTTGCCGGAAGAGCTGGTGAAAGAAGCCAAAAAATGCAAAGACGATGCTGAAGTAAAAGAACTAGGCATTGAGTGGTGCATTAACCAAAGCAAAGAATTGGTAAAATTTGGTGTTCCTTGTTTACATTATTATACAATGGGTGACGTTAAAACCATTTCCAGAATTTGTAAAGAGCTGGTGTAAACCAATCAGGCAAATAATGTACTATTCAATTAGAAAATCTAAATTAATCTTGCTGTATATTAATATATGGTATAAGAGTAGTTGCATTAAATATAACTATGGAAGCAAATGAATTTATGCTGCGTGCAATAGAGTTGTCGAAAATTGGTATGCAGGGAGGCAAAGGCGGACCGTTTGGTTGTGTGATTGTAAAAGATGGAAAAATAGTTGGCGAAGGTTATAATCAAGTAACATCTACAAACGATCCAACTGCACATGCTGAAGTAGTTGCAATCAGAAATGCTTGTAAAAATCTAAATACTTTTCAGCTGGATGCTTGCGAAATTTATACATCTTGCGAGCCATGCCCGATGTGCTTAGGTGCAATTTACTGGGCACGACCCACTAAAATTTATTATGCGAACACACGCGAAGATGCCAAAAATATTGGGTTTGATGATTCTTTTATTTATGATGAAATTTCTGCAGAGATAAAAAACAGAAAAATACCTATGATTCCTTATGGCAGAAAAGAGGCTATCGTTGCTTTTGAAGAATGGCAAAATAAAATGGATAAAACAGCGTACTAGATTTTTGTCTGAACTGTGATGTGTATGATTATTATGATAATACTAGGTGCTTATAAAGATACTTCTAACAACTTATTTTCAGATGAGATATTATGGTTATCAATGTTGTTTTTAGCTCTGTTTTTTATAAAAAGTTTTATTAATCATTTTGTTGTGAATGAAAGAAACAAAACAGATTATATGTTTATGAAACGAGGTTTAGATACTGCACCACACCAACTTGAAGCTATGTTAATTTTTTACTGGAAAAGGACACACAACCAGCTTAGCAGAAAAGCTGTAAACGCTATTTTTATTTTAATGCTTTTGATATTATTAGCAATATTAATTCTAAACTTAATTAGCCTAAAATATTATTAATTAAAAATCATGTTCATCTTGTAAATCCAATAAATCATGGTTCAGACAACTTTAATCAGCATTTCTAAAATTCAGCCTTGGTA
>JBIKPT010000148.1:0-6980 GCA_044357355.1 Chitinophagales bacterium | reverse complement strand
AAAAACATTTTACTGTAAACAGCTTAACAACACTTACCAAATCAGATTTTGACAACTGGTATAGCCATTGGGAAAATGCGGTAGACCAACTATTTGTGGGTGAAAGAGCGGACATGTGTAAGTTTCGAGCACGTTCCATTGCAGATATTATGAGCTATAAAATGGATTATATCAACAAAGAAAAAGACATTTAATTTTTAGTAAGCAACTACAATATTTAAAGTTCTGCATCAAAAATATTACTGTAAAGTTTAATATTCTAAATAATAATCACATATCGTATGTATCAAATAAAGGCGCATTAAAAGTGACGTCCATTGGTGCCGTAGCCGCAGCTCCATCATATGGAATCTTTAAAGCATTGGAATCCTAATTCCATTTATCTATTAAAAAATTAATACCGAACAAACAGATATTTTAGTATCTTTCATTAACCAAAAACTAAATCTTATGGAAAATCAATTATTAGACAATGATATGCTGGACAACAAAGAAGGCAAATCACTTAGTGCATTACTTGCAAACGGCTATGAAACCAATTCTGTAGATTACATTAAAAAAGGCTTTGAGTTATTTAAACAAAACATTGGTCCGTTTATTGGATTTATTATTATTGTTGGAATAGCAGAAGCCATTATTGGTTCTATTCCATTTATCAAAGGATTGGCCGGTGCTTTGGTGGCACCGGTGATTGCAGGCGGTTTTCTGGTGGCAAAGATGATTGACAAAAACGAAACACACAACTTCTCTAATTTTTTCGACGGCACAAAAAATTATGTTCCTTTATTTTTAGTCACGTTGCTGCCAACACTTTTAATTGGCGCTATCCTGTTAGTAGTAGGCGGCTGGGCTTACTTTAAAGTGGCATTTTTAGGCATCGTTCCAAAATTTGATTTCCGAGATTTGAATAGCTTAAGTACATATGCCAATTCTATGGCAGGATTTGGTATGCGTGCCAGTTTAGCAGGAATCATTTCAGGTGTTATTTCTATCTTTTTTTTATTCGGCACCTTTCTGGTGTTATTTGAAAAATTTGAACCTGTAAGAGCATTAGATATCAGCAGAAAACTGGTAGGCAAAAAATTCTTCAACTGGTTAGGCTTTTTGCTGTTGCTGGGTTTATTTAATGTTGCAGGTGCGCTATGTTTGCTGGTTGGATTATTCGTAACCATACCTAGTACTGTGTGTGCTTTGTATGTTGCTTATGAAGATGTGGTTGGACTGAACCTGAGAGATTAAGAATTTTTTGTCAGAATGTGTGAATTAGGATTTGCGTGATTCATAGATGATGAGATGTATGGATTTTTAAAATCCGGTAATCTTAAAATCCGGTAAATCCGGATTCAGACAGTTTCTTTTATTTCAGCATTTTTTCTAATAACAGAAATAAGTTATCTATGTTAAATGGTTTTGGAAGATAACCGTTAAAACCAAACTCCAGAAATTCATCTTCACCATTCGTAATCAAACTTGCTGTACTTGCTATCACTTTCAGATGTTTTATTTTTTTATTTTTTCTGATTTCAGACAAGGCTTCAAATCCGTTCATGACCGGCATATCCAAATCCATGATAACGAAATCAACCTCATTTTTTTTCAACACATCTAATGCTTGCTGACCGTCTGCAGCTTCTAAAACAACAATTTCTTTATTTAAAAAACGCAACGTTTCTGCTATCACGAAACGATTATCTTCAATATCATCTGTAAGTAAGATTGTTTTTCCGGATAAAAATGAAGTATCATTTTGGTGCAATTCTGTAGTGGTACTTTTTTGCGTCATTGCTTTTTCAAAAGGCAAAGAAATTACAAAACTCGTTCCTTCATTTATCTTACTTTTTATCATAATTGTGCCGTTCAATAATTCAACCAGCTTTTTTGAAATGGCCAAACCCAAACCGGTGCCTTTGTATTTTTTCTGTACTTTGGTTCGCACCTGTTCGTATTGATCGAAAATAGATTTCAGTTTATCTTTAGGAATTCCAATTCCCGTATCACTGACAATTACCTGAAGTGTATATTTGTTTTTTAATTTTGCTTCAAAACGAATGCTGCCTTTAGCCGTAAATTTAATGGCGTTACTCACCAGATTGGTAATAATCTGCGTTAACCTTAACGGGTCAGAAAAAAACGAAAAATTTAATTTGTCATCTACGGAATAATGAAGTTGTAACTGTTTTTCATTTGCAGTTTGCTCCATTACCGTTAATATATTTTCAAAAATTTCCTGTATTATAACAGGTTCATATTCTATTTCCAGTTTTCCTGCTTCCATCTTAGATACATCCAGAATATCATTAATGATACCCAACAGATTTTCACCGGATTTCTTTAAGGTTTGTAAATATCTTACATGTTCTTTTTTGGGTTCATCATTCAGCATCAAAGAACTCGTTCCTAAAATAATATTCATCGGAGTTCGAATCTCGTGACTGATGGTGGCAATAAATAAACTCTTTGCACTTGCTGTTTCTTCGGCTATCAGGCGTTCGCGCTTGGCATCTTCCAATCCGATTTTTGCCTGTAAAATATTATTATCATCCGAGAAACCCTTTTCCAGTAATTCTAATTTTCGTTCGTAAAATTTTTTGATATAATAGAATGCCTTTTCAAATTCATTTTTCTTTTCGTACAACAAGGAAAGATATTCAAAAATAACTGCCTTTGTGGTATCATTTCCTTCTGTGGCTGCTTTAATTGCCGAATCTAACAACAAAGGCTCTGCAGCTTCATAGTTTCCCATTTCAAACTGCATTATACCATAGCTTTTGGTGATATCCATAAGGTAGGCATTATTATTTTCAGCAGAAAATTTCATGCCTAGCTTAAAGAACTTTTCTGCCTGGTCAAATTTTCTCATTTTACGAAGCAAGATGGCGTAACTCACATGTGCTCTCAATTTTATTAACGGCAGATGGATTTTTTTTTCTTTTTCGATAGCGCTCACCAGGAATTTTTCTGCATCTTCCAATTGTTCAGCCCAATTCATTACATTTCCTATCAATAATTCAAACTCGATAATTTTTTCCATCTTTCCCAAACGAGTGGAAAGTGACAAGCCTTGCTGAAAAATATCTATTGCCTTTTTAAACTGCCAGATACCTTGCTGCAAACCACCTATTTTTTTATACTGGTCTAACTGTAAATCATACAGATGATTATCAGCATAAATCTGCAGTGCTTTTTGCATGAATTCAAATGCATGCTGAAAGTCTTTAAGTTCATAGTATATATCGCCGACATCTTCATACATCTTAGCACATTCCACACACTCAGACATATCTTTCTTTTTAAAAATCAGCTGATTATAAATCGCAATGGCATTGACATAGTCTTTATCTATTTTATACTGATTAGCTTGCCTGTATAAAGCATCAAATTCAGCTCGTTGTAAATCTGTTATATTGTTTTTAAGCTTGTCTGCTGTTTTAGTATTCATAAACAAATGGAAAAGTTATTAAAATTAAGTATTATTTAATAAATTTAGCATACGCAATTAAGAATATGATTAGTGCCGTTATTATAGAAGACGAGCCAATCTTTCAGGAAATACTAAAAAAAGCTATCGTTCAAACGGGATTGAGCATAAGTATAGATGGTATTTGTAATTCCAAAAGAGAAGCAAAAAAGATTTTACCAAAGGTCAATCCGCAGCTTATTTTCTTAGATGTAGAACTGGCCGACGGGAAAGGTGTAGACCTTCTGGAAGAGCTGGATTGCTCGGAGATGGAAATTATTTTTACGACCTCACATGATAAATATGCCATCAATGCGATTAAAAACAATGCAGCTGATTATCTTCTAAAACCTATTAAAGAAAAAGAATTAAAAAAAGCGATAGAGAAAGTTGCAAAAAGGTTACAGGAAAAAGAGACCTTAAAACAAGCTTCAAAACTACAGGGCTATTTAGATAAAATAAAAAATGACCAGCAGCAAGATTCTAAACTGATGGTTCCAACAAAAGACGGCATGATTTTTCTTAAAGTTAATGAGATAGTCCGATTGCAATCTGAAAGCAACTACACTTTGTTTTTTTTAAGCGGCAACAAAAAGGTACTGGTGGCTAAGACACTGAAAAATTTTGAAGAAAAATTACTGTCCTATAATTTCATGCGTGTGCATCAATCGCATTTAATCAATCTGGCACACATGAAAGAGATAGACCATGGTGATAATTTTGTATTAATGACAGACGGCAGCAAAGTAGAAATTTCGAAACGAAAGAAAAAAGAATTCATGGATTCTATGGAGAAAAACAATTCTACGATTGCATAGAATTTACAGAATCTCCATTTATGATGTTAAAAGAATAAAAAAGCCGTCCCTCTAAATCGGAACGGCTTTGACATAAGACTGTGTTTATTTTATTTCACTATAGAAATTCTTTTGTTGGAAATCATTTTTCCGTCAACATCTAATAATAATATATAAGCTCCAGCGGAAACTTCATTTAGGTTAGTTAATGTAAATATATTTTCACCCTCATTGCTGTAACCGAAATCGCTTTCCAATACCTTTCTTCCCATTAAATCAACCAATCTGACTTTTGTATTGCCTGCATTTGTTAAGTTAAATCTGATTTCTGCATTACTGCTGTTCACCGGATTTGGAAAAACAGACAAAGCAATATCTTTTGTCAGTGTAACATTCTTTTTAGTCACAATGGATTCGTTTGGAACTTGTTTAGTATCGAATACATAAATGGTACCCGTATTATCAGCAGCTGTGACTGTAGGTTGAATTAATCTGCTGCTGGTGAAGTTAATCGAATAATCTTCTGTCTCTCCATAATTAAATGTACCGCAAGAAGTAGTGGCAGAAGCATCACTCATGACTACACGCATACGTGTAGAACCAACTGTTACTGTTGATGGCACACTGAAAGTTGCAAAATAAGTACCGCTTCCTGTAGCAGAACCGGAAACTATAGTTTCACCTGCATCCACGAAATCACCATCCCTGTTAAAGTCAATGTAAATTCTCCAGTATTCTGTATAAATGGTAGATGTAAAACCGGCACTGAAATTAATTGTATTGCCGGTAGAACCGATAACTAAATTAGTTGATAATCCTGTATTCAAATAACCACCTGTTTCTTTTCCGGAAGTACGATTAATAGTACCGATATTGACCAGGTCAATCCATTCATATGCCTGTGAACTTCCTTTTGATGCACAATACGTAGTGGTGGTAGATGAAGTTGTTGTAAACGAAGATGCCGCTGAATAGGCAGATGTTCCGCTGGTACACGTAGCTGATACCTTATAATTATACGTTGTTCCTGCAATTAAACCGGTCAGTGCTCTTGAGGTGGTTGTAATACCACTTACAGTAGTCCATGTAGTAGCAGCTGCCGTTTTATATTGCAAGGTATAGCTTGATGCTCCGCTAACTGCTGTCCAGCTTACTGTTGCACCTGTAGTGGTTATGGATGACGAAGCCAGTCCGGCTGGAACACCACAGGTAGAGGATGAAGCTGTTGTAAATGATGAAGCTGCTGAATAGGCAGATGTTCCGCTGGTACACGTAGCTGATACCTTATAATTATACGTTGTTCCTGCAATTAAACCGGTCAGTGCTCTTGAGGTGGTTGTAATACCACTTACAGTAGTCCATGTAGTAGCAGCTGCCGTTTTATATTGCAAGGTATAGCTTGATGCTCCGCTAACTGCTGTCCAGCTTACTGTTGCACCTGTAGTGGTTATGGATGAAGAAGCCAGTCCGGCTGGAACACCACAGGTAGAGGATGAAGCTGTTGTAAATGATGAAGCTGCTGAATAAGCAGAAGTTCCACTTGTGCATGTAGCTGAAACCTGATAATTATATACTGTTCCAGCCGTTAAACCAGTCAGTGCTCTTGAGGTGGTTGTAATACCACTTACAGTAGTCCATGTGGTAGCAGCTGCCGTTTTGTATTGTAAGGTATAGCTTGATGCACCGCTCACTGCTGTCCAGCTTACTGTTGCACCTGTAGTGGTTATGGATGACGAAGCTAATCCTGATGGTGTACTGCAGGCTGTTCCGCTTACCGGCACACAACCATTTGAAGTAGCGAGTGATGCTCGTGCACCACCAGTAGTCAGTATTGCATTCATTCTTGCTGACTGTCCGGCGGAAAACATATACATACATGCATCATCGGTATAGTCCATATAATTCATAGTCATTTCAATTGGTGTGCCTGAGCAGGTAGATTTATGTCCTGCAGCAGGGCAGCCAGTATTTGAAGTGTTGTGTAATGGTGTATCATTTACCAAATCACTTCCGCAAGTTGCATCACCCCAGATGTGACGAAGATTCAGCCAGTGCCCTACCTCATGAGTTGCTGTTCTTCCTTTATTAAAAGGGGCCTGAGCGGTGCCGGTATTTCCAAAACAGGTATACCCTATTACGACACCGTCTGTAGCCGCAGTTCCACCCGGAAACTGCGCATAACCTAATAGTCCTCCGCCTAAATTACAAACCCATATATTTAAGTATTTAGTCCGATCCCAGGCATTTGACCCTCCTGTGGTGGAATTTTTTACATTGTCATTCGAAGAGAAAGATGTAACCGTAGTCGATTTTCTAACGATACCAGTTGTTGAGAGTCCGTTAGGATCCCTTTGTGCAAGACAAAACTGAATATTTGTATTTCCGGATTTTACACCTTGGAAAGTTGTCGGAATGAGTGAAACATCTGAATTTATTCCCGCAAAATCAGCATTCAGAATGTTAAGCTGAGATATAATCTGTGCGTCGCTTATATTTTGAGCAGATGTATTATAAACGACATGCACCACTACCGGAATAGTAACCGTTGCTGCCACCGCATTTACTGCGATACCATTTGACTGCCGTTGGTTTGACTGCCGGCTGATAAAACTGTTGGTGAACTGTTCTATCTGGTCCATACGCAGTTTCATAGCAGGATCTGTTTTAAGTTGCCTGTCCAGAACTTCAGTGGAACCACATCTAATGTGGTTATTGCCTGCAAAGGA
>JBIKPT010000147.1:0-6996 GCA_044357355.1 Chitinophagales bacterium | reverse complement strand
ATCTTCATACGGCGTTTTAAGAGGACTTCATTACCAGAATAATCCTTTTGCTCAAACTAAATTAGTACGCGTTACACAAGGAAAAGTACTCGATGTTGTAGTAGATATCAGAAGAAATTCACCGACATTTATGCAGCATTACGCTTTAGAGTTAACGGATGAGAATAAATTACAAATGCTTATACCGGCTGGCTTTGCTCATGGTTTCGTTGTTTTGTCCGAAACCTGTGAATTTTTGTATAAATGCGATAATTACTACAATAAATCTTCCGAAGGTGGTATCGCTTACAACGATCCGGCATTAAATATAAATTGGATGATTCCTGAAAAGGATATCATTTTAAGTGATAAGGATGCAACGAATCCAAACACAGAAAATGCAGATTTTAATTTCTAAAAATATAGTTCATTCTTTATTTCTCGTTCAACCTTATTTTGTTTTTTCAAAATTGTCATAAAATACTAAACATGATTCAAAATATTATAGAGATAGCAATAAAAGCAGGAAATGCAATTCTTGAAATCTATAAAGAAGATTTTACAGTGGAAACCAAAAGTGATGATTCGCCTTTGACTCTTGCAGATAAAAATGCAAATGAAATTATTGTAGCAGGTTTAAAACAAATAGATGATTCCATTCCGATTATTTCAGAAGAAAATAAATTAATCGATTATTCAATTCGTGAAAACTGGACCAAATGCTGGATGGTAGATCCGTTGGATGGCACTAAGGAATTCATCAAAAAAAATGGTGAATTTACTGTCAATATCGCATTAGTGGAAAATGGAATTCCAGTGCTTGGAGTGGTTCATGTTCCGGTTCAATCAGTTACTTACTACGCTGAAAAAGGCAATGGTTGTTTTAAAATTGAAAATGGTAAAACAACACAATTGCACATCAGAAAATTAGCAGAAGATGGTGTGCTTAAAATAGTTGGTTCTCGTTCGCATCAAACACCGGAATTGATGGAATATGTAGAGCAGCAAAAAGCAAAATTTGCACAGGTTGATTTTGTTGCAGCAGGAAGTTCCCTGAAGTTTTGTTTGCTCGCAGACGGTAAAGCAGATGTTTATCCGCGCCTTGGACTCACTATGGAATGGGACACGTGTGCCGGCCAAATCGTTGCCACAGAAGCTGGTGCTGAAGTCTTGCGCTTTGATAATAACAAGCCACTTTTATACAACAGAGAAAATTTATTGAATCCCTTCTTTATTGTGAAAAATCCGGAATTGTAATTACAACTCATCCACGCTAAAACTCAGCGTCTTCTTATAAAATTCTTCCTTGGCAGCACTCAACGTGTTTTGCAGCAGAGATGCAACGGTCATTAATCCAACGCCACCGGGAACAGGCGTGATGTAACTGCATTTCTTACTTACCTCATCAAAGGCAACATCACCCAGTAATTTATAACCAGATTTTTTGGATGTATCTTCAATTCTGGTAATGCCAACATCAATCACCACAACACCCTTTTTAACCATATCAGCTTTCAAAAACTCTTGTTTGCCTAAAGCTGCAATAATTATATCTGCTCTCAATGTTTCTTCTTTCAGGTTCTTTGTTTTAGAATGACAAAGCGTAACCGTACAATTGCCGATTTTATCTTTTCTTGCCATTAAAATACTCATAGGCAAACCCACAATATTACTTCTGCCAATCACCACACAATGCTTTCCTTCTGTTTCTATATTATATCTTTTCAGGATTTCTAAAATTCCTTTAGGCGTTGCCGGAATATAACTCGGTAAATTCAAGGTCATTCTGCCAACATTCATCGGATGAAATCCATCAACATCTTTTTCGGGCGCTACCGACAATAAAATCCGTTCTTCGTTAATGTGTTTTGGTAAAGGCAACTGAACGATAAAACCATCCACCGAATCGTCATTATTCAATAAATTGATTTGAGTGATAAGCTCGTTCTCAGTGATATCTCTTTTTAGTTTAACCAATGTAGATTTAAATCCAACATCCTGACAGGATTTCACTTTGCTGGCTACATATGTCTGGCTGGCACCATCATCACCCACTAATATAGCCGCCAAATGCGGTATTTTCTTGCCTCTGGATTTTAATTGCTTCACTTCTTCGGCAATTTCTGTTTTAATGGCTGCTGCTATTTTTTTGCCGTCTAATAATTGCATGGTAAAAATTTGCCTTAAAAATAGGTAAGATATTTTCGTTTGATTAGTTTTGGGAAACATTTTTATAAACAACATGGATCAGAAACCTTTCATTATTGGAATATCAGGCGGCAGTGGCAGCGGAAAAACAACATTTGTAAAAGAATTAGCCGCCAGTTTTTCACCGGAACAGGTCTGTATTCTAAGTCAGGATAATTATTACAAACCACGAGAAGAGCAGGTTACAGATAATACCGGTGAGAAAAATTTTGATTTACCGGAGTCTTTTAAAGAAGAAGAATACCACCAGGATGTGTTAAGATTACTGAATGGCGAAGATGTTGTACTGAAAGAATACACTTACAATAATCCATTGGCTGAGCCAAAGTTAGTTACCTACAAAGCAGCACCAGTCGTTATTATTGAAGGTATCTTCGTTTTTCATTTTGCAGATGTTTCCAGACTAATGGATTTGAAAATATTTATAGATGCAGATGAACACATCAAATTGATTCGCAGAATACAACGAGATAAAATTGAACGCAATTATCCGCTGGAAGATGTCTTGTACAGATATCAGCACCATGTGTTTCCTTCCTATGAAAAGTTTATCTTGCCGTATAAAACAGCTTGTGACATCGTCATCAATAATAATGTAAGTTTTGGCGATGCCATGACTGCACTCAAACAATCTATTAATGAAAAACTGGACGCATAAGCGGCACTTTATCCTTCAAAATTAATAGAAAACGTAAAATTACGATTGTACAATCCTTTCATGAATTTGGAATAAGGCAATGCATTATCCTGCTGGTGTATATTTAAAACGGAATTAAAGACCTTAAATTCCGGTGACAGAATAAATAATGGGAAGTGAATCTCAATGCCAACACCGTAATTTACTCCGAAATCATGGGCGCTTTGTTTTGGCTGGTCTGCAGCTTTTCTTGCTTTAAAATTTCCGCCAATATCGTATCCGTATTTTAAACCGGCAACCAGATAAAGTTTAATATCTTTCAATGGTTCTGATTTAATTTTAACTTCAACGGGCAAGTCAAAATAAATTTGCGGTACCGTCTTTTTTCTGAAAGTACCGTCACTGAATTCATACGTTAAGTTCTTGTCAGAAAATAAAAAACTCGGTAAAGTTCTGAGTTCAACATACTTATGCAGGTGGTAACTCATCAAAGCACCAATTTCAAAGCCAATACCATATTTGGATTTTATAGAATAGATACTATCGCTGATAGCAAATAGTTCATTCTGTTTGATTTTAAAATCGCCCAGTCCTGCAGCTAAATGAATTCCGAAATGATAAGGTTTTCTGGCAAATTTCAAATCATTTTCCATCACATTGCGCTGACTAAACACAAATGCCGGAAAGAAAATAAATACAATGAGTATTATTTTTCTCCAATGTATATGGTGCTTATGCCAAATGTTAATGGTTTGCATTCAATATTTTTATAACCTGCCTGTTGCAGTAATTCAACAAATTTTTGTCCGTCCGGAAATAAACGCACACTTTCCGGTAAATACGTATAAGCGCGCGCGTCCTTAGAAATCAGTTTGCCCACAAATGGTAAAACGTTGCAAAAATAGAAATAGTATAGCTTTTGAACAAGCCAATTACTTGGTTTTGAAAATTCTAAAATAAATACTTTTCCATTTGGTTTTAAAACTCTGCGCATTTCAGATAAACCTGCCGGTACATTCTCAAAATTACGCACACCGAAAGAAACACTCACAGCGTCAAAGGTATTTTCCGGAAATTGTAAGTTTTCACTGTCACCGGTTTGTAATTCAATATTCGGATATTTTTTTATTTTTTCACGGCCAACATCAAGCATTTTTTCAGAAATATCAACGCCGATAATCTTGTCAGGCTGTAATCTTGTTTCTGCAATAGCCAAATCAGCTGTTCCGGTGGCAACATCAAGTATAAACTTAGGTTGGTTGATGCCTATCAGGTTAACTAGTTTTCTGCGCCATAATTTATCTATTCCAACAGAAAAAAAATGATTAAGGAAATCATAAGTGCCGGCAACATTGTTAAACATAGTGGCAACTTGTTGCTTTTTGCTTTCGCCGGTTTCGTATGGTGTTAATGGTGTACCCATGATTTTTCAAAATACAACACAAAAGTACAATATTAGTTATCATTCTATCAAAAATAGTATTCATCTTTGCATTAATAAATCTGAACATTGATACAATCTGCAAAATTTATAGGTGCATTTCCCAAAACGGACGATTGCCCAAAGACAGAATTTCCCGAGTTTGCGTTTATCGGCAGGAGCAACGTTGGGAAATCTTCATTAATTAACCTGATTACCAACCGTAAAGAATTGGCTAAGGTTTCTAAAACACCCGGAAAAACGCAAACCATTAATTTTTTCCTGATTGATGAAAGCTGGCATTTGGTAGACTTACCAGGTTACGGATACGCTAGAGTATCTAAATCTACCAGAGAAGTGTTCAGTAAAATGATAAAATACTACCTCTCCCACCGCGAGCAATTATTGAATGTATTTGTATTGATTGATTCCACCATTTCACCACAAAAAATTGATCTGGAATTTATTAACTGGCTGGGCGAAATGCGCATTCCATTTTCTGTTATTTTTACCAAATCAGATAAAGATAAAACACTCGCTATACAAAAAAACATTAAACAGTTTAAAGCTAAAATGCTCGAAAACTGGACTTCATTGCCTGATATGATTCTGACATCTGCAGAGAAAAACAGAGGAAGCAAAGAAATTATGGAGTTTATTAAAATATCCATGCAACCGGAAGAACCGGAACTTTAACATTTCTTGCAATTATCAACAGTTGTTTGGCAACAAATTTGATTAATCCATCAGTATTAAACTAATTTTGCCTTTGTGAAACATCAATTTGCACTTATTTTATGTTGTCTGAGTTTACTGATTCCTTTTTCAGCTACCAAAGCACAAGACGTGGACGGTGTCTGGACCGGAAATTTTATACAATATATTCATAATTCCTACGATGTGGAAATGACGGTAGAGAAATTGTCGCCCGGAAATATTTTTTCTGCCAGATTGCGAATTACCAATGGTTTTTATTTTGGAGAATACAACATCAGCGGATTTATTTGCAATAAAAAGCATCTGGAAATCACTACGATTGTATTGCTCAAAGAAAATGAACAGGGGAGCTGGATTGATTGCCTGAACGGGACATTCGATTTAAATGACGACGAAACTGAACTTACCTTCGGCGATACCTGGCTATCTACAAAAGAAAAAAACAATGCCTGTAAGGTGAAGTATATACAGAAAGATATGTTTCAATGCCTTCGGTCAGCTTATTTGCATAAAGCAAAATACAGAACAGAAATTGCAGCATTCGATAAAATCTGGAATGAAGGTGCCAAAAAACCAACGGTCGATCCTGTAGCACAGGTAACACCTGTAAAACCAGCCACCAATTATAGTATAACTATAACAATTCCTGTTGCTGATGTTCCAACGACAAACAATTTAATTATTGCCTCAGCTACACCCGTTGCTGAACCCATAAAACCAAAAGAAAATAAAACAGAAACTAAGATTGTAGCAAAAAATGAAGACAGAGCACCTGTCATTGACACCTTTGAGCAGGTGAAATTGAGACCGGTTTATGTGAAAGATGAAATAGAAGTGAGCAGTGCCGATATTACCATTGAATATTGGGACAGATATAATGAAGACGGAGATTCCATTAATTTGTATCTCAATAAAAAGCCGATTTTGCAAAATGTATTGCTGACCAAGACCAAAAAAGTATTAAATGTTCATCTGGATAAGGTGAAGAATTATTTAGTGCTGGATGCTATTAATTTGGGAAAAGAACCGCCTAATACCGCTTCAATAACCGTAAAAGACGGTAAAAAAATACAAAATGTGTCTTTAACATCCACTATGAAAACGAGCGGTGCACTTAAAATCACACTCAAGAAGTGACGTTTTTTGTGTTAAAATAGAATCATTTGGAGATTTTTCTCCATTTTTTTTACCAGATTTAATAATTATCTCATTTACAGATGATCTCAGTTTCAAATAAATTTGTATCTTTGCACACTCAAATAAATTAAATGTAATATCATTTAGTACAGTTGATTTTCAACGAAAACCACAAATGATATTCCATATACACCATTAAAAAATAAATAAACATATTTATATGAAAGCAGATATCCATCCAAAAGAATACAGATTTGTCGTTTTTAAAGACTTTTCTTGTGATCATATGTTCTTAGCAAAATCTTGTGCTAATTCCAGAGAAACTATCAAGTGGGAAGACGGCAACGAATACCCTTTAGTAAAATTAGAGGTTTCTAATGTATCGCACCCGTACTATACCGGCAAACAAAAATTATTGGATACAGCAGGTCGTATCGATAAATTCAACAAAAAATACGCTAAAAAGTAATTTAGTCGTAAGATATTTTAGAAAAGTCGCAACATTACGTTGCGACTTTTTTATTTTTACAGTATGCCGATTCAACACATCGTCCTTTTTGACGGAAACGAACGAAATAATTTATTGCCACTTACCGCAACACGAGCCGTGGCAGATTTGCGCATTGGAATTTTAACCATTAAAGAAAAATGGGAAAAGTACCTGAATATTAAAGTGGATATTCTGACGCAGGAATATTTGCAGCCAAAGTATGCTTATCAAGTAAAAGATAATGCAGTCTTTATTAATGCAAGTGTTTTGCCAACAGATGATTTGTTAGTGGCGATTGAAAAAATAGATAACGAGATGGTCATAAAAAATGACTCAACAATCATCGCATTGCGAACAAATAATCTCATTTATTCTTTGGCTGATTTGTATAATGTTATTGATGAATTA
>JBIKPT010000025.1:0-23909 GCA_044357355.1 Chitinophagales bacterium | reverse complement strand
TCCAGATAAGGTAAATTATTTTTCTTAGCAATACTATGATACATAGAATCAATTTTATTCTCCTGCACCCAAAATGCAGTAAGAATATCCGAAGACATTCTTGTAACCTGATGTCCAACAAAATCATTCATTGGAAGGTTTAAGAAAATCAGTTTTACTTTATTGTTGTCGCAAAGTTGTTTCATTTCTTCAACGTCTTTGTTCATTTGTTTGAATGCATAAATTGTTGCAGGATTCGTTGGATTGTTGAATATCGTTAGTCTGTCGGGATAGTTTATATAAATATCCAACAATGCTGCATTCAAATTGCCTGATTTAAACAGGGTTTTGACGGTATCCGGAAAGGTTGAAAAACGAAGCTGCTGTAAACTATTAAATTATTGAATCAGTTTTTCAGAAGTCTGTGCCCATTCTTTTTTTATATCTATGGCTTCGTTTGCATGCGGTTTTATATTTTTAGGTTTAAATATTCTAATATATTGGCTGAATGAGTTAAATACAAATGTGCTTAAAAGTTTTTTTACAGATTCAAAACTTCCTGATTTTTCTGGTGTTTCTTTCTGGTTGTTTTTTGAGAAATAAGTGTGTTCATACAGCTGTGCAAGATCGTCAAGTTGCAACACACCAAGCAAGATTAAATCAGGCTGTAATTTCGGAATTAGTTCTGCCAGATATTTTTTATGAGTAGTTGTATATTGACCAGGTCTTCCGCAATTAATAATTTCTATATGCTTGTATTCTTTATTTTTTAGAAATGTTTCGAGTTGCATTGGCCAGCTTTCTTCTACATTTACGCCCCAGCCAAATGTCCAGCTATCACCAAGGCATAAAATCCGGTATATGCTATCCGGTTTTGCTGTTTTTATTTCTTTATTTCTCAAACCTATGCTATTTATAACAGCATTATAATCAAATTCTGTTGTTTGATAATGAGCGACTGTATTGGGTTCGAAAATTATACCTGTTGGCTGACTGCTTTGAATGGTAGATAGTTGGTTGTCTTTTTTGGAAACAGATCCTATTATTACATTTATTGCAATTGCTACACCAAACAGAATAGCTGAAAATGAAATACCGAAAATAAAATTGAGGATAGTTGCAGAGTTTAATTTGTTTTTTTAATCAGCAGGATGAGTAATAGCGCTAAACATGGAATCAGACAAAATAAAAAGAACAGCGGTGCAGAGTGATACAGCTCAGTGTTTATATAAAAAACGGAAACTGATTGGATTCCACACAAACACTAAAATTGACAGAAACAGCAGTTGTATTTTTTTTGAATCTTTCATGATAGCTGCCTTTTTAAAATAATATTAAAGGTAAAATAAATAAACTGATATTTAGAAAATGACACAGATTTTGACTTCTTATTATATTTGCAGATAAAAATCAAACAAGTATTTGGTGATGCAATTGAAGCCTGATTTAAATAAATGAATGAATTGTGTTTAACATGAGATAATTTGTTGCGTTTTAGAGCAATTCAAAGAGTTACTTTAGCTTAGTTTACTTTATTTCCTGAGAATTATGTTGTAATTTAGTAGTGTTATGAACATGCAATTAGTACAAACCGGGTCAACAATAGCAGAAGACGAACAAAAAACCAGAATCATTCGTAAGGAAGTGCAGTTGGCGAGTAAGGCAATTCGTGCAAAATATCCCATTTTGCAGCATCAGAATGCCATTGGTTTTTTTATTTTTTCATTTTCCATTTTTATGATTGTTCTTTCCGCAGTATTGTATTTACAGGGTAAGATTGGAGTTGTTTTGGTTGTTTTGTCTGTTGCCTTCTGGACATCTTTTTTGCATGAACTCGAGCATGATTTAATACATTACATGTACTTCAAAAAAAATAAATTCATGCATAATCTGATGATGCTGGGTGTCTGGATATTTCGACCGATGACCATCAATCCTTGGTTTAGAAGAGTTTTGCATTTTCACCATCACCGAACTTCCGGCACCAAAACTGATGTGGAAGAACGCGGTGTGACCAATGGAGAAAAATGGGGTTTTAAGCGTTTTATAACTACGGCAGATATTTTGCTAGGTGGTGTTTTGCGTGGATATTATGTGCGAAAAGATATTATTGATGCAGTAAAAAATGGTGAGTTGTCACGAGAGCAGGCACTGGAATTTAAAAAGATAAAAATGTATGGAATGATGCCGTTTACAATGGCATTATATTTTGTGTGGTATTTTTTTCTGGCACATTATGCGGTGCAATTTATTTCGGATATTTTTAAGTTAGGATATCAAAGTCCAGCCATCATAGAAGCACAGTTTACTTGGATAAATCCGCTGGTGGCTATCTTGATTTTTCCGAATTTATTTCGAATGTTTTCACTGCATTTTATCACCTCTAATATGCATTATTACGGCGATGTGGAATTGGGTAATGTGATGCAACAAACACAGGTATTGAATAAATGGTATTTTCTTCCGTTTCAGTTGTTTTGTTTCAATTTCGGCAGCACACATGCCATCCACCATTTTGTGGTAAATGAAACATTTTACGTGCGGCAACTAACTGCATCTAAAGCACATAAAGTAATGCAGGAACAAGGTGTTCGTTTCAATGATATAGCATCTATAAAGCGAGCAAATCGTTTTTATGAAAGCGAATTGAAAGTGGCTTGATTTTTCCTTTTCTTATTATGCAGGAAAACCAGTCCTCGACATAGTGTCATCACATGTCGACTGACATGCTGTTTTTTTTCTTTAGGCTTCTTTACGGAAAGTGGTTGAAAGGTGACAACACTTTTTAAGGGCAGGTTAAAGCTAAGTCTTGTTTCTGTCGTACTCCAATCACCCCGATTTTGGCCCATTTTCTTGTTAAAAACTGATTTTATTGCCTAAAATCAGCTATTATTTCATTCTCAAATTGGCTAATTAGCTAATTAGTATTATCTTTGCAGTCCAAAATTTGGATAAAATAATCGGGATTTTGGAGAGATTTTTTATTTTTTAACCATTTAAATTAGTCAATTTTGACAGACAAACCAGAAATTCCGGCAATTGATGCAGTTGATGACATCATTCCGGTACACAAAGAAAAAGAGATAATCGAACAGGAAACGGTGGATTTAGTTATCCCTGCTATCAAAGCAGAAGAGTTCGATTGGAACGTAAGCAAACGTGGTGCTAACAAATACACCAAAGAAAAAATTGCAGAACTGGAAACTCTTTACGACCAGACGTTCAAACAAGTTGAAGACAACGAAATTGTAAAAGCTATCGTTACAGCTATCACTGACACAGATGTAATCTTAAACATCGGGTTTAAGTCAGACGGTATGATTTCAAAATCAGAGTTTAAAGACAACCTGGAATTGAAAGTAGGCGACGAAGTAGACGTATACGTTGAAAACAAAGAAAACAAAAAAGGCCAGTTAATCTTATCTCGCAAAAAAGCGAAATTAACAAAAGCATGGGATTATATCTGCGAAGCGCATGTGAACGATACGATTGTGAAAGGTCGCGTGATCAGCAAAACAAAAGGTGGTTTAATTGTAGACCTGTACGGAATGGAAACATTCTTACCGGGTTCTCAAATCGATGTGAAACCAATCACCGATTACGATCAGTTTGTTGGTAAAACAATGGAATTCAAAGTAGTGAAAATCAACGAAGCAATTAAAAATGCGGTGGTTTCTCACAAAGCGCTTATCGAAAGCGACTTAGAATCTCAGCGTCAGGAAATCATCGGAAAATTAGAGAAAGGTCAGGTGTTGGAAGGAACTATCAAAAACATCACAGATTTCGGTGCATTCATCGATTTAGGTGGCGTAGATGGTTTATTATACATCACAGATATTTCATGGGGTCGTATCAACCATCCGAATGAAGTGTTGAAAATGGATCAAAAATTACAAGTGGTAGTTATTGACTATGATGACAACAAAAAACGTATTTCTTTAGGCTTAAAACAATTACAACCTCATCCTTGGGATGCATTACCGGAAGGCATTGAAGTAGGTGCTAAAGTGAAAGGTAAAATTGTAAACATCGAAGATTACGGTTCCTTCTTAGAAATCGTGCCTGGTGTGGAAGGTTTAATTCACGTATCGGAAGTTACCTGGAGCAACCAACCCATCAACTCACGCGATTTCTTCAAATTGGGTGATGAGTACGAAGCTGTTGTAGTTACATTGGATAAAGACGAACGTAAAATGTCGTTGAGCTTGAAACAAATGGGTGAAGATCCATGGAAACACATCGCTGAAAAATATCCTGTTGGAAGCAAACTGAAAGGTTTAGTGAAAAACATCACACCATACGGTGTATTCGTGGAGTTAGATGATGTAGTTGGCGGTATGATTCATATTTCTGACTTATCATGGACAAAACGTTACAATCACCCATCAGAATTTACTAAAATCGGTAATGAATTAGATGTGGTTGTATTGGAAATAGATGTAGATAACAAGAAAATTGTGTTAGGTCACAAACAATTGGAAGAAGATCCTTGGGATACTTTCGAAACATTGTTCCCAATCGGTTCTACACACGAAGCTACTGTATTGAAGCGTGAAGATAAAGGTGCAGTGGTGCAGTTACCTTACGGTATCGAAGCATTCGCTCCAACTCGTCACATCAAGAAAGAAGACGGAAAATTAGCTGAAGTGGAAGAAATTCTACCTTTCAAAGTGCTGGAATTCGATCGTGATGACAAACGTATCATCGTTTCACATACACGTGTAAACGAAGATGTGAAAATCGACGAAAAGAAAGCAGTGGAAGGCGAGAAAAAAGCCGTTGCTAAGAAAACGAAAGAAGCAGTAGAAAAAACTAACAGCAAGATTGAGAAATCTACGTTAGGTGACTTAAGCGCACTTTCAGATTTGAAAACAAAAATGGAAAACGAATAAATTTTTATTCCTGTTTCATACACAAAGCCTGTTCAGCAATGAACAGGCTTTTTTTATTGCCTGTTCAGAAACTCCGGAACAGTCAAAATGTTAATTACAACGCCTAAATGTGCATCATTTCTTATGTTACCAAAACTTTAATCACTTTCTTTCAAAACAAATTTCCGTATTTTTGAAGTCCTAATTCAAAACTCATCAAAATGAACGATACAGGCGTTAGAAACCCGTCACAAGATTTGACAAAACTTGGTTTTCATCACACTACTGCACATTGGAATATTTCACGCGAAGCATTAATTCAAAGTACTTTGGATTTAAATTTAGGCGTATTGAATGATTCAGGTGCTTTGTGTATCGATACCGGTGAATTTACAGGCCGTTCTCCAAAAGATAAATTTACGGTGAAAGATGCGCTGACTGAAAATGCGGTTGACTGGAATACTATCAACCAGCCCTATTCACCGGCAGCATTTGATAAATTGCAGTCAAAAATTATAGCGCATTTAGATAAACAAAATGAAATTTATGTTCGTGATGTATTTGCCTGCGCAGATACACACTATCAGTTAAATATCAGAGTGGTGACGGAAACACCATGGGCAAGTTTATTTGCAGATAATATGTTTATTCGTCCTTCAGCGGAGGAAATTCAGTCTTTTGTACCACAATGGACCATTTTGTGTGCACCTAGATTTATGGCTGATCCGTCAGAAGACGGCACCCGTCAGCATAATTTTTCTATTATCAATTTCACAAAAAAAATAATATTGATTGGAGGTTCCGGTTATACCGGTGAAATCAAGAAAGGTATTTTTACGGTGTTGAATTTCGAATTGCCGCATTTGAAAAATGTATTAAGTATGCATTGTTCTGCCAACATCGGCAACGACGGAGACACGGCATTGTTCTTTGGTTTATCCGGAACGGGAAAAACCACTTTGTCTGCAGATCCGAACAGAAAACTGATTGGTGATGATGAGCATGGCTGGAGTGCAGAAGGGGTGTTTAATTTTGAAGGTGGCTGCTATGCAAAATGTGTGGATTTAACCGAAGAAAAAGAACCGGATATTTTCCGTGCCATCAAGCCAGGTGCTATTTTAGAAAACATCCGTTTCTTCGATGGTACTAATAAAGTGGATTTTGAAAATGTAAGTGTGACAGAAAATACGCGTGTTTCTTATCCTTTATACCATATTAATAATATTGCAGTGCCATCCGTAGGAAGTATTCCTGAGAATATCTTCTTTTTAAGTTACGATGCGTTTGGTGTGCTACCTCCAATTTCTAAATTAACGGAAGCACAGGCAATGTATCTGTTCATTTCAGGCTACACCTCAAAAGTAGCCGGTACAGAAGCCGGTGTAACAGAACCACAAACCACTTTTTCTGCTTGTTTTGGAGCTGCATTCTTACCATTGCATCCAACTAAATATGCAGAAATGTTGGGCAAGAAATTAAAAGAAAGCGGTGCAAACGTTTGGCTGATCAACACCGGCATGACCGGTGGTGTGTATGGTGTTGGCAAAAGAATGAGCCTGAAATATACACGTGCCTTAATTACCGAAGCACTAATTGGTGATTTGGAAAAAGTAACATACGAAACATTGCCAATTTTCAATTTCCAGATTCCAACGGAATGTCCCGGTGTTCCCGCTGAAATTCTAAATCCGAGAAATACCTGGGCTGACAAAGCAGCTTACGATGCAAAAGCAACGGAATTAGCGGTTAAATTTAACGACAATTTCAAAAAATATGCCTCACAGGCAAGTGAAGAAATTTTAGCAGCAGCACCGAAAGTGTAAATTCATGCCACGATCTTGTGGCTTGATAAAATATATTAAAGTCATTCCCGCGAAAGCGGGAATCTTTTTTTTACATTTGATATACATATGCAATTCAATCCGTCAACACATATTCCAGTCATGGAACATTTCTACACCATACAAGGTGAAGGTTTCTACACCGGTAATGCTGCTTATTTTATCCGTTTAGCAGGTTGCGATGTAGGCTGTGTCTGGTGCGATGTAAAAGAATCATGGAAAGCTGAAGAAAATCAATTAGTGTTAATTGATGATTTAGTGGCTGAAGTTTTAAAATATAAAGGTAGGTTAATCGTTATTACCGGTGGTGAGCCGTTGATGTATGACTTATCTTTTCTAACTAAAAAACTAAAAGCAAACGGTTTTCAGGTAAATATAGAAACATCAGGTGCTTATCCGATTTCAGGAGAACTGGACTGGATTTGTGTATCGCCGAAAAAATTTAAAGCACCATTAAAAGAAGTGGTAGAAAAAGCGAATGAATTAAAATGCATTATTTTCAATAAAAGCGATTTCGATTTTGCAGAAGATAATTGTCACTTAACTTCTGCTAACTGTCAGCTTTATCTGCAAACAGAATGGAGCAAGCAGGAACAAATGCTGCCGTTGATGATTGAATACGTAAAAGAACATCCCAAATGGAAAATTTCCCTGCAAACACATAAGTACTTGAATATTCCGTAATAGTTATAAGTAAAATGGAATAAGTAGTAAGTAAAACAAATGTGGCAAATAATTTGATTAATTTAAATTAATGAAAAAAAGTCTAACGATATTATTTACTTGCTACTTACTACTTACCACTTACTACTCTGTGGCACAACAACAAGTTGCTCAAAAAGCAATGGCTGCCTATTTCAAAGCAAAAGATTTTGGCAGCAGAACGCAATGGGAAGAAGGTATTGTTGAATTGCAGAAAGCCATAAAAATCCAACCGGACTACATACAGGCAAAAGAATTATTAGGCGAATATTTTTTTGCACTGAAGAAGTATGACGATGCCATTGCCATCTTGGAAAGTAGCGCAAACGAAAAAGATTTTTCAGCACGTTCTGTGTTTTTATTGTCAGAGATTTTTCTGAAGAATAACAATGGCGAAAAAGCAAAATTATATGCAGAGAAATATATAGTCCGAAAGGATAAAGTACCCAACGCAGCGGCGAAAGCGAGCCAAACTATTTTAAACGCCAATTTTGCCATTGAAGCAAAGAAAAATCCGGTGCCGTTTAATCCTAAAAATTCAGGTGCTTCAATAAATACAAAAGCAAACGAATATTTCCCATATTTAACACCGGATGGCAAAGTGTTTACGTTTACCAGAATGGATGGACGGCAGGAAGATTTATTTTATGCCAACAGAGATGATAGTGTTTTTTCCAACGCAATGTCGTACGGAAATAATGTGAATACAGACGACAACGAAGGTGCCAGTGCCATGGATGCGCAAGGTAATTTTCTGTTTGTCACGGCATGCAACAGAATGGATGGTTACGGCAGCTGTGATATCTATTATTCAGTAAAACAAAACAATATCTGGACAGCACCGCAAGGTATCGGAAAGCCGGTGAATACAGGTGCCTGGGAAGCTCAACCCAGTTTTTCTTCTGATGGAAGTGCATTGTATTTTGCAAGTAACCGACCTGGTGGTTTTGGCGGCAGAGATATTTGGGTAAGCTATCTGGATACTAACATGAAGCTGAGTGAGCCGAAAAATCTGGGTCCGAATATCAACACGAAATATGATGACCAATGTCCGTTTATTCATGCAGATAATCAGACGCTGTATTTTACTTCAAACGGCTGGCCAGGCATGGGAAACGGTGATATTTATATTTCCAGAAAAACAGATACAGGCTGGTCGAAAGCCGTAAACATTGGCTATCCGATCAACACAGAAAATGACGACAATGGAATGACCGTTTCTTATGATGGCAAAACAGCCTTTTTGTCTTCCAGCAGAGCCGGTGGTTTTGGTGGTTTGGATTTGTATAGTTTTGAGCTGCCTGAGAATATGCAACCAAAGAAAACTACTTATATTAAAGCGGTTGTCAAAGATGCAAAATCAAAACAATTACTAAACGCATCCTACTCTATTGTTGATTTAGACACGAAGAAAGAAGTGTACAAAGGCAACACGAGTAACGGTAAGTTTTTTGTTTCTATAGAATTAAATAAAAATGATGCGTTGCAAATTCAGAAAGAAGGATATCTATTTTACTCGCAAAATATTAATTTAAAAGAAACTACTACAGAAACAAAGCCATACGAAATAGAAGTGCTGTTAGAGCCTATTGCTGCCAATAGTAAAATCACTTTGAATAATGTTTTTTTTGATTTCGATAAAAATGAGTTAAAACAAGAATCTTTCGTTGAGTTGGATAAACTGGCAGATCTATTGAAAAAAAATCCAACGGTGAAAATTGAAATTTCAGGACACACGGATAATAAAGGCGATAAAAAATACAACTTAGCATTGTCGCAGAAACGTGCAGAAAGTGTGGTGAATTATCTGGTGCAGAAAGGAATTGCTCCTGCAAGATTAGTGGCCAAAGGTTATGGTGATACGATGCCAATTGCTCCGAACGACACAGAAGAAAATAAAGCAAAGAATAGAAGAACGGAAGTGAAGGTATTGTAGCTATTTTTTGTTTAGTAATAACATCCAATCAACAAAAGTAATCAATTCAATTTTTCCAATTCTCTTAATATTGAATAATGGTTTATCACCTGTAACTATATAATACGATTTTATAGTGTAAGCTAAATCAAACAAGAAATTGTCTTTTTCGTTTGCTCTGTCAAACCGTTTATCAATAGTTGTATTCAAAAAAATATTTCTTATTATTTCGATAATTTCTGAAGGTTTTCTTTTTAAGAATTTTAATATCTTAGGTTTTGATAAGTTATTTTGTAATTCTGCAAGTTGTTCTTCGCATGTATAAACTTCAACACTATGAAATAAAATTGTATCTATTAAATTTTCAAATTCACTATTGATTATTTTTGAAAGTATAATGTTAGTATCTAAAACAACTCTGTCTAATTTATTTTTCGACATATTTTGCAGTTCTAGATTTCCTAATCAAAGTGCTAATTTCTGCCAAGCTTGGTCGTTTATCTTTTATTTTTTTTGTTTCAGTATCTAGTTTTTTTGCCCATTTTTTTGCAGATTCTAGTTTCACAAAATATAGAATTCTCTTTTGTTCTGCGTCTGACAAACGAGTAACAATAGTTGCTATTTCAGTTGCAGTTGTTGAAAATGGTGAAATATTCATACACTAAATTTAATAAAATATTTTTTTGTTTACAACGAATTTTTAATTTTCACCAATTTCTCCAACAAACCTTTCACTTCATTCAATGCCAGCATATTTGTTCCATCGCTTAATGCTTTTGCCCGATTTGGATGTGTTTCCAGAAAAATGCCATCAGCACCGGCTGCAATAGCACACTTCGCTAAGGTTTCAATGTGTTCAGGTTTGCCACCGCTGATGCCATCGCTTTTATTTGGTTGTTGCACAGAATGCGTAGCATCAAATACTATAGGAAATCCTGTTTGTTGCATCAACGGAATATTTCTGAAATCCACCAACAAATCATTATAACCAAACATCGTTCCGCGCTCAGTTAATAGAATATTGTTGTTTCCTGTAGATAAGACTTTATCCACTGCAAACTGCATCATTTCTGCACTTACAAATTGTCCTTTTTTTATGTTGACTGTTTTTCCAGTGTTTCCTGCTGCAATCAATAACTCTGTTTGTCTGCACAAGAAAGCAGGAATTTGAATAATGTCAACAATGTCTTTTACTTTATCGCAATCTGTGGTTTCATGCACATCTGTTAGTATTGGAATATTAAAATGCGCTTTTACATCTGCTAGAATTTGCAACGCTTTTTCTTCACCAATCGTAGTAAATGAATCCAGCTTAGTTCTGTTTGCTTTTTTATAAGAAGCTTTGAAAATAAACGGAATGTTTAATTCGGTTGATATGGCAACTAATTGCGCTGCAATTTCAAAACAAATTTCTTCAGACTCGACCACACATGGACCGGCAATTAAGAAAAATTTATCTGTATTTGTAATTGTATTTAAATTCATTTATCATTCAAAATTAAACATTCAATATTAGTAATTGTATTTCTCTTTCCATCTGTCTTTCAAAAACTTTCGCAATTCATTTTCTCTTGCATTGTTACCTGGCTCAAAGAATTTGGTGCCGCTGATTTCTTCAGGAAGATATTCCAGGTCGATAAAATTATATTCATACTGATGTGCGTACTGATAATCTTTTCCGTAGTTTAAATTCTTCATCAGTTTAGTAGGTACATTGCGTAAATGCAAAGGTACAGCCAAATTACTCGTTTTGTCTGCTAAGGAGATAGCTTGTTCTATACCCATATAGCTGGCGTTGCTTTTTGGTGAAGATGCTAAATACGTAACGCATTGCGCCAGAATAATTCTGCATTCAGGATAGCCAATCGTCGTCACAGCCTGGAAACATGCATTTGCCAGCAACAACGCATTCGGATTCGCATTTCCAATATCTTCAGAAGATAATATTAATAAACGTCGTGCAATAAATTTTGGATCTTCGCCACCATTGATCATTCGGGCCATCCAGTACAAAGCTGCATTCGGATCGCTGCCACGAATTGATTTTATAAAAGCAGAGATAATATCGTAATGCTGTTCACCACTTTTGTCATAACGAGCAATATACGTTTGGATAATTTCTTCTACAAAAATATTGGTGATTGTTTTGTCACTTTTTAAATTCTCACAAACTAATTCCAAAACATTCAACAGTTTTCTTGCGTCACCACCGGAAAAATAAAACAACGCATCGTATTCTTTTACGCTGATTTTTTCTTGTTTTAAAATTTCATCTTCTTGTAAAACATAATCAACTATTTTTTTTAAATCATCCGCTTCCAACGATTTTAAAACATACACTTGCGAGCGCGACAATAACGCAGCATTCACTTCAAAAGAAGGATTTTCTGTAGTGGCACCAATCAAAATCAGCGTACCATTTTCTACCGCACCCAATAATGCATCTTGCTGAGATTTATTGAAGCGGTGAATTTCATCAATAAATAAAACCGTTTGTCCAATCTCTTTTGCATGCTCAATGACACTTCTGATTTCTTTCACACCAGCCGAAATGGCGCTTAGTTGCTCAATCGGTAAAATTGCATGATTTGCCAGCACTCTTGCCAATGTTGTTTTGCCAACGCCAGGCGGACCCCAAAAAATCATAGAATGCAGCTTGCCTTTTTCTATAAGTTGACGCAATGCTTTGCCTTTTCCTAATAAATGCTCCTGGCCAATGATCTGGTCGATGGTTTTTGGACGCATTCGTTCGGCTAGTGGTTTTTGCATTAGGTGAAATTAGGAATTATAAATTATAAAATTGAGATGATAAAACAATATTTACAGACAAAATCGTAAATCGTAAATCGTAAATCGTAATTTTGTTTCATGTACAAAATATTGCGTTTCTTTTTATTCAAAATGGATGCTGAAAATGCACATCATTTTACGTTGCGTTTGATGAATTGTGTTTTTAAAATTCCATTTGTAAAATTCCTGATGGCTAAAATTTATGCTGTTGAAAATAAGAAACTGGAACGCACTTTATTCGGATTAACTTTTAAAAATCCGGTTGGCTTAGCGGCAGGACTGGATAAAAACGCAGAGTGCATTGATGCTTTTGCAGCTGTTGGTTTTGGTTTTATAGAAATTGGAACGGTAACGCCTTTGCCGCAGGATGGAAACGAAAAACCGCGTTTATTCAGATTGATCCAGGACGAAGCGATAATCAACAGAATGGGATTTAATAATGTCGGAATGTTTAAAGTGAAAAGCAATATAGTAAGTAGTAATCACTATGAACTAAAAAAGCTCACAACTCACAACTCACGACTCACGACTATTATCGGTGGCAACATTGGCAAAAACAAACTTACACCTAATGAAAATGCGGTGGTTGATTACCTGAAATGTTTTAATGAATTGTATGAGGTGGTTGATTATTTTGTAGTAAATGTAAGTTCGCCAAACACACCAAACCTTCGCGCACTACAGGAAAAGGAACCCTTGAAAAAAATCTTGTTTCAATTGCAGGAAATCAATCATCAAAAAATAAAACCCAAACCTGTCTTATTAAAAATTGCACCTGACTTAACGAATGAGCAATTGGATGATATTATAGAAATAGTTGTTGAAACGAAATTAGCCGGTGTAGTGGCAACAAATACAACAATTTCAAGAGCGAATTTATCGACAGAAAAAAGTAAAGTTGATGCTATAGGAAATGGTGGTTTAAGCGGAAAGCCATTGACAAAAAAATCTACGGAAATTATAAAGTATATACATCAGAAATCAAATGGTTCCATACCTATCATTGCAGTTGGAGGAATTATGACTGCAGATGATGCGATTGAAAAACTGAATGCAGGTGCTAGTTTGGTACAGCTATATACTGGTTTTATTTACGAAGGACCAGATTTGATTAAGGAAATTAATAAACGATTATTAAGATCTAACAATAAGTCTTATTTACTTTCTAAATAAAGTCCATTTAGGGATTTAGGGTTACAGTGTATCAGAAATCTTCGCCAGCAAATCATCTTTTTTTCTACGCGAAACTTCAATTTCCGTTCCGTTCATCATGATAACTTGTCCGCCATCACCTCGTACATATCTTCGAATTAGTTTTAAGTTGATGATGTGTGATTGATGAACTCGGACAAAGTCAAAATCTTCGAGTAATTCTTCAAAATATTTTAAAGGTTTGGAAGACATGATCATTTCACCGGTGGTCAGGTATATTTTTGTGTAAGAAGAATCAGCATCTACATGAATAATTTCGTCTAACGAAGCGAAATAAATTCCTTCCAGTGTAGAGATGGCGAGTTGCTTTTTTCCGGCATCTTTGTTGCTGATTTTTTGTTCTAATAATTCAAATTGTTTATTTTTTATTTCCTCAGAAATTTTAACGGATAATTTATGAACAGCACATATCAATTCTTCCGGATCTACAGGCTTTAAAAGGTAATCCAATGCGCTGAAACGAAATGCTTTTACTGCATATTGACTGTAAGCAGTGGTGAAAATAATTTCAAACGGACATTGATAATTATAATGAGCCAATAAATCAAATCCGTTTTTTCCGGGCATTTCCACATCCAGAAAAATAACATCAGCTGGTGCTTTTTCAATGGTTTCAATGGTTGAATCAACACTGTCGCATTCTGCCATTACTTGTACTTGCGGACAGAATTTTTCAATCAATTTGAGCAAAGCCAAACGGTTGTTTTTTTCATCATCGACAATTACTGCTTTTATGGTTTCCATATGTTCTCTTTTAATTTAATTCCATTTCAATGACTACTTTTGTGCCGGTAGGCAGATGGTTGTCGTCATACAAATCTATAATTTCTACCTGAAATTTGGTGTCTTTTATTTTGTGTAAGGTTTCAAACATTTCCTGTGTAATCATGGTGCCAAGTGATTTATGTTGTTTTTTCAAATTCAACTCATTGGCTTTCACGCGCCCTATTCCATTGTCTTCAATCTCACAAATAATAAACTTGTTTTTGGAATAGAATCTAATGTGAATATTTTTTTCACCTTCTTTTTTTAATAAGCCGTGCCAGATAGAATTTTCTATATACGGCTGAATAAGCATCGATGGCATTTCTACAGAATAGGCATCTATGTTTTCCACACGAATATCATAATTGAAGAGCTGGTCAAAACGCAATGATTCTAATTCTAAATATAGTTTAAGGTTGTCAATCACTTCCTGTAATGGAATAAATGTTTTCACAGAATTTTCCAAAACGGAACGCACCAGCCTTGATAATTTTGTGAGATAGGTAGAAGCCTGCATATTCTGATCGGATAATATCATTGCCTGTATGGAATTCATGCAGTTAAAAATAAAATGCGGATTCATCTGCGATACCAACGCTTTCAGTTTTATTTCGGCAAGTTGTTTTTCATATTCTGTTTTTTGTCTGGCCAGTTGCATTTTCTCATTTTCTTTTTTGCGCGCCATTTGAATACGACTGCTAATTAGGGTATAACCATAGAAAAGAATGAATAGTGCTGCAAAAACTTTGAACCACCAGGTTTGCCAAATTAATGGTTTTATTCTGAATGAAAAAGAAGCAGGTTGGTCTGACCATATGCCGTCATTGTTGCTGGCGCGCACATAAAAAGTGTAATTGCCGGGTGGCAGTTTAGTGTAACTGACATAATTCCTGTTTGTTCGCGTCCAGTTTTTTTCATAACCTTCCAGTCGGTATTCAAATAAATTTTTTGGTGTGTTGACAAAATCACTCGAAGCAAATTCAAATGCAAGGTTGTTTTGATTGTTGGCTAGTTTGAGTCGTTTTGCCTGAGCAGTGTATGGAAAAACAGTGTATGTGCTATCGTCTGATTTGATATTTGTAATGTTTACAAAAGGTTTATATGAATTAAACGGAATTTTATCAGGCTCTATGATGTTGAAACCGTTTATGCCACCAAACAGAAGTACATTTTCGGATGTCTTATAAAATGCACCTGCATTAAATTCATTACTTTGCAAGCCATCATTGATGTCATAATTCCTGAACTTATTTACCACTGGATCAAATACAGAGATACCTCTGTTGGAACTCATCCACAGTTTGCCTGAATTGTCGTTTAAAATTCCATAAATGAAATTATTACTGAGTCCGTTTTTTTCTGTATAATTTGCTTCGATTGTTATAGTTCTCTTATTGAAAAGAAATAAGCCATTGTTTCCGGATCCTATCCAGATTCTGTCTGCATCATATGGCAATAAACAATACAACTGATCTGCGTTGAAATATTTTTTATTCAGCGATTTTAATTTACTTTCATTCAAGATTCCATTTCGGATATTCAGGTGAATAATGCCGGAAGAGGAAGCAATCCACCAAGTGCTGTCTTTATCTTCAATAATACTTCGCGGAACAACATTATTATTTTTAAAATCAAAAAAGATATTTTCAAATTTGTTCTTAATCGGATTGAATTTATAAATGGAGTGATCGTCTAATGCGTATAATTGTTTGTCGCCGGTTTCGAATAACCGTATGTTGGTATAAGCCGGTACTTTTAAATTATCAGATGGTTTATTCGGTTCAAGAAAATAGCGTTTAAAGGCGTTGGTAGCCGGATTGAATTTGCAAATTCCATTTAAGGTGCCGGCCCAAATGGAATTATAAGAGTCAATCAGTAAATCCTGAACAATGTCATTAGGTAATGAAGAAGATGAACCATTGTTTCTCCAGTTAGAGAATATATTATTCTTTGAGTCAAATTTGTAAAGTCCGCCACCGTCTGTTCCAATCCAAATATTATCATCTTTATCCGCTTCAAAACAAAGAACATATTTGTTGGTCAGCCAGGTTGTTTTATAAGGTTCTTGTGTGGTGTGCTTAAACTTAAACTTAAATTGAGAATAAATAGCAACGCCACTGCCTTTGGTGCCTATCCACAAAGTACCGCTGTTGTCTATGAGTAAACTTTTTATTTTATTGTCAGGAATACTGTTTGCGTTATAAGCATCATTCTGGTATTCAATAAATCTGTCTTTATTTATATCATACGCAATTAAACCACGTTGTAAAGTTGCAATGTAAATATTGCCCAATTTTCCAATGGCAATTGCTGTAATTTTATCTTGTAAACCTGCAGTTTTTATTCGCTGAACAGCGAAAGAATCAATTTTGGAAAAATGTTCGTCTGTCTTGTAAAGTCCGGTATTTGTTGCAAACCAGTAATTGTTAAACTTATCCTTTATAGCACCGTTAATTTTTTTTGGAATAAGGATACTCCAAACAGCAGAATTATTCTTCTCCTGAATTAGTTTGGTGTTTAAGTCGTAAACGTACAGGTGATTGTTTCTTCCGGATAAAAAAAAATGGTTGTTGTCTGATTTGCAAATAACTTCTTTATAAGCATTCATGGGTTCAATGCTTACAGCATACTTTTCATCTTTGTTTTCAGCCTCTAACAGGCGTATTTTGTATAAGCTGTATTGTGTTTGCACCCATACTGTCAGGCTGTCTTCTTTTATTATTTTTTTTATCTGACCAGGATTTTCAATATTCAGGTATTTATTAGTTTCAAAAAAATAGATACTCAATCCTTTTTCAGTTCCTATCCAGAAAACGCCCGGTGAAGATTCCGTGATGCAAGTAGTAAAATTGGAAATCAACGAATTTTTTACATCCGTCTCTTTTTCAAATTTCAGGAAATTATAGCCATCATATCTGTTTAAGCCTTCATCTGTACAAAACCAAATGAAGCCTTTGCTGTCCTGGAAAATATGTGAAACACTATTTTGTGAAAGACCGTTTTTAATATCTAATACATCAAATCGTAACTGCGTAATATCCAGCCCAAATAGAGATGAAAGGCCGATAAAAAACAGCAATCCGGTGGAAATTAGATGTTTAACTTGATGTTTGTACATTAGACAATCTACAAATTATTGAAAATTATACAGATATCGAAAGTTTTTCTAAAAAAAATGAGGTGCTAGAGATGCACCCCAAAGAACATAGAAACATAAAAACCCACTATATTTCACTAACCATTAAAAATTCAAATAATAACTAACCTAATGGCGCGAAATTTAATTTTTAAAAATGTATACTTTATAACTTAACAAAAATATTGTAATTGTGTAATTGTTTTCAGTTAGATTGGTATTTGGCAGTAATCTGTATATGACTGGCTGTTTTTGGTTAGAATTTGGTTTCTATCATCAGATTACCGGTGTCCTGTTTTGGCTGAATGATACAAATATTCAATGCATGCATTGAATATTATCTTATTATTATTTACCAAACAAACGTTTGATAAAACAGCTTGATTGATTATTTTTAATCTGTTATTTAAAAAGAAATACCGTGCCGAAACAAAAAGTTAGTATTGAAGATATTTTAAAGCAATCATTGAAACTGTTTCGTCAGAAAAGTTATCACAATACTTCTATTGCAGATATTGCAGCTGCTTGTGGTTTGTTAAAAGGCAGCCTGTATCATTATTTCATAAGTAAAGAAGCTCTGATGAGTGCTGTAATTAAATACGCTCATGAGTTTTTTCAGAAAGAAGTGTTTTCAATAGCCTATGATAAAGCATTATCACCTCAACAGCGGATGGAAAAGATGTTTAAGAAATCAGAGAGAGCATTGTTGTCAGATGGTAATATTATGGGTAATATAGGTGTAGAGACAGCACGTGCCATTCCGGAATTTGCCGAACATATACGTGATTTTTACAAAGAATGGATGAGCGCCGTAGAATTTGTATTTAAAGAAATTACTAATGAAGAAGATGCTAAAATATTAGCAGAACAAACTGTGGCTGAATTTGAAGGTGCAGTTATGATGACACGTATATTTAAAGACGCAAAGTATATTAAAAATGCCTACGACAGATTATTAAGCAGATTTGCTGCATATACTTTAGCAGATTTAAAACAAAACAACTAATTATTTTATTATACAAATACATAAACTGAATATGGAATCAAAAACACAAAACAGAGCTATTAAAAAAGTAGCAGTATTGGGTTCAGGCGTCATGGGTTCAGGTATCGCATTGCACTTAGCCAATATTGGCTTAGAAGTGCTTTTGCTGGATATCGTTCCGTTCGACCTGAAAGAAGAAGAAAAAGCAAATCCGAAATTGCGCAACAGAATTGTGAATGACGCATTCTCATTTGCCTTAAAGTCCAAACCTGCACAGGCTTACAATGCTGCTTCTGCTGCAAGAGTATCGTTAGGGAACTTTGACGATGATATGCCAAAGATTAAAGATTGCGACTGGATTATTGAAGTCGTAATTGAACGTCTCGATATTAAACAACAGGTATTCGAGAAAGTAGATAAATTACGTAAGCCGGGCACGTTGGTAACATCTAATACTTCAGGTATTCCTATCCATTTAATGGCGGAAGGCAGAAGCGAGGATTTTAAGAAGCATTTTTGCGGAACACACTTCTTTAATCCTCCTCGCTACATGCGTTTATTGGAAATAATACCAACACCGTTTACGGATCAAAGTGTGGTTGATTTCTTAATGGATTATGGAGATAAATTCTTAGGAAAAGAGACCGTATTGTGTAAAGATACGCCTGCGTTTATTGCCAATCGTGTGGGCGTTTATACGATGGCTAAGATTTATCAGTTAACAGCTGAATTGGGTTTGAAAATTGAAGAGGTAGATAAGTTAACGGGTAGTGCAATTGGCCGTCCGAACACCGGAACTTTCAAGTTAGGTGATTTAGTTGGTAACGATACCGGCACAAAAGTAATGATGGGAATCAAAGAAAATTGTCCTAATGACGAACAGGCCGGTGCTTTCGATGTTCCGCCATACGTTCAGTTCTTGCTGGATAATAAATTCTTCGGTAATAAAACGAAAAAAGGATATTACTATAAAGATGAAAAAAGAAATTCATTTGCATTACGATTAGATACCCTGCAATATGAACCAGCAATTAAACCAAAATTTGCTTCCTTAGATGCTGCTTCTAAAGCAGAAAAATTATCAGATAAAGTAAATGCATTTATAAAAGGTGAGGATACAGGTGCTGTTTTGGTAAAACGCTCTTTAGCTGGTTTATTCGCTTATGTTTCTAATAGAATTCCAGAAATTTCTGATGTTTTATATGCTGTTGATGATGCCTTACGTGCAGGCTTTGCCTGGGACATAGGTCCTTTTCAGTATTGGGATATTGTAGGCATCGAAAAAGGTATTGAACTGGCAAAAGCAGATGGTTTAACTATAGGCACCTGGGTAACTGAAATGTTGGCAGCAGGCAATACTTCTTTCTACAAAGTAGAAAATGGTGTTAAAAAATATTACGATCAAGCATCTAAATCATATAAAACAATACCTGGCGCTGAGTCATTTATTATTTTAGATAATCTACGAAGTAACAAACTGGTTTGGAAAAACAGTGGTGGTACATTGCATGATATCGGTGACGGTGTGTTAAACTTAGAATTCACTTCCAAAATGAATTCATTAGGCGGTGATGTATTGCAGTCTATCCAAAAATCTATTGAAATTGCAGAAGACGGTTACAAAGGATTGGTTATCGGAAACGATGCTACTAATTTTTCAGTTGGCGCAAATTTAATGATGATTGCCATGATGGCAATGGATCAGGAATATGATGAACTGGATATAGCAATTCGTCAGTTCCAGCAAACAACGATGCGTTGCAGATACTCATCAGTTCCTGTAGTTTCAGCACCACACGGCATGACATTAGGTGGAGGTTGCGAAGTAACTATGCACTCTGATGTAGTAGTAGCGTCTGCAGAAACCTATATTGGTTTGGTAGAAGTGGGTGTTGGTTTATTACCTGCAGGTGGAGGAACTAAAGAAATGGTACTTAGGACATCTGATTCAATTAAAAATGGCGACCCGATTTTACAAACGTTGCAGGATAATTTCTTAAGTATTGCTATGGCTAAAGTTGCAACGTCTGCTTCAGAAGCGTTAGACTTAAATTTAATGCGCAAAAATAAAGACAGAGTTGTTGTAAATGGTAAGCGTGTAATTGCAGAAGCAAAACGTGAAGTACTTGAATTGGCAGCAAAAGGATATACCCAGCCTGCTCACAGAAATGACATTCAGGTTTTAGGAAGAACCGGTTTAGGTACCTTAACGGTAGGGGTAGAGTCTTTCGTAGCCGGTGGTTATATTTCTGCACACGATGCGAAAATTGCTAAGAAAATCGCTTATGTAATGTGTGGTGGCGATTTGTCAGCACCAACAACGGTAAATGAGCAATATTTACTGGATCTGGAAAGAGAAGCGTTCCTGTCACTTTGCGGTGAAAAGAAAACTCTGGAAAGAATTCAGGCAATGTTAACGACAGGTAAACCATTGAGAAATTAATCTAATTACTAAAATTTAAATTTAAAATACAATGCAAGAAGCATATATAGTAGCTGGTTATAGAAGTGCAATCGGCAAAGCAAAAAAAGGAGGATTCCGCTTTTATCGTCCGGATGATTTAGGTGCTGATGTTGTAAAACATTTAGTAGCATCTGTTCCAAATTTAGATCCGTCACGTATTGATGATTTAATTTGTGGTAACGCCATTCCGGAAGCAGAACAAGGTATGCAAATCGGTCGTATGATTGTATTGCGTGCAGGTTTGCCATTGTCCATTGGTGGTGTAACTGTCAATCGTTATTGCGCATCTGGTTTGGAAACCATCGCCATGGCAACAGCAAAAATCAAAGCTGGCATGGCAGATTGTATCATCGCAGGTGGTGTAGAGTCTATGTCTTTATTGCCAATGACAGGCTGGAGAACGGTATTAAATTACGGTATCGCATCTACTAAACCAGATTATTACTCTTCCATGGGTTTAACGGCAGAAGCAGTGGCTACCCAGTACAACATCAGCAGAGAAGATCAGGATTTATTCTCTTTCAATTCACATCAAAAAGCGATGGCTGCAATTGAAGCAGGTAAATTTAAAGATGAAATTGTTCCGTTAACCGTTGAAGAAGTGTATTTGCAAAATAATAAAAGAAAGACACGTTCTTTTGTAGTGGATACGGATGAAGGTCCAAGAAAAGATACTACTGTTGAAGGATTGGCAAAACTGAAAGCAGTATTTGCTGCCAAAGGTTCTGTTACGGCAGGTAACTCTTCTCAAACTTCTGATGGAGCGGCATTCGTCATCGTGATGTCAGAAAAAATGGTGAAAGAATTAAACATTGAACCGATTGCTCGTTTAGTAACAAGTGCTGTTGTTGGTTGTGAGCCACGTATCATGGGTATCGGTCCGGTAGTAGCTATTCCACGTGCTTTGCAGTTGGCTGGTATGAAAATTGAAGATATTGACATGATTGAATTAAACGAAGCATTTGCGGCACAATCATTAGCAGTAATCAGAACTTTAGGCTTAAATCCTGATATTATAAATCCAAATGGTGGTGCTATTGCATTAGGACATCCACTGGGTTGCTCGGGTGCTAAATTATCTGTTCAGTTGATCAATGAAATGCGTCGTCAGAATAAACGCTATGGTATGGTGTCAGCTTGTATCGGCGGCGGACAAGGTATTGCTGGTATTATTGAAAGACTTAAATAGAATTATTGAGATGAGATTCGAGATGATGAGATTTTATAAAAAATATCTCACATCTCTTTTCTCAAATTTCTTTTCTCATATCTAAACATCTAATAAAATGGAAACACTAGAACAAATCAAATCATTAAAAGGTGGTGAATTCGTTATTAAAGAATCCACACCAGACCAGGTATTTACACCGGAAGACTATACAGAAGAACAGCTTATGGTGCGTTCTATGGCTTCCGATTTTATCGAAAAAGAAGTAATGCCATTGTCCGCTCGCATTGAAAAACAAGAAGCAGGTTTGTCTGCAGGTTTGTTATCAAAAGCTGGAGAACTCGGTTTGCTCTCCACTGCAATACCTGAAGCTTATGGTGGTATGAATCAGGATGTAATTTCAGGTTGCATCATTGCAGAAGAAGTAGGCAGAAGCGGCTCTTTCGCAACAACATTAATCTGTCACATTGGTATCGGTACATTGCCTATCTTATATTTCGGAACGGAAGAACAAAAACAAAAATTCTTACCAAAATTAGGAAGCGGTGAATGGCCAGCATCTTACTGTTTAACAGAACCGAGTTCAGGTTCTGATGCGTTAGGTGCAAAAACAACGGCAACTCTTTCTGAAGACGGAAAAGAATGGATTTTGAACGGTCAGAAAATGTGGATTACCAATGCAGGTTTTGCACATTCATTTACCGTTTTCGCAAAAATTGACGGTAAAGAATTCACAGCATTCTTAGTGGAAGCTGGTACACCGGGTTTAAATTTAGGTGCAGAAGAAGATAAAATGGGTATCAAAGGTTCATCTACACGTCAGGTGTTTTTTGAGAACTGTAGAATTCCTGTAGAGAACATGCTTGGCGAGCGTGGTAAAGGTCATTTGATTGCATTCAATATCCTGAATATCGGACGATATAAATTAGGTGCAACGGCTTTAGGTGGTGCGCGCGAAGCATTTAATCAATCAGTTCAATACGCAAACGAAAGAACACAATTTGGAAAAACACTGAGTTCGTTTGGTGCTATTCAGCACAAAATTGCAGAAATGGCAATTCAGTTATTTGCATTGGAAGTAGCTACATATCGTTGTGCTAACGACATCGGAAAATTAGAACACGAAAACCTGGAAGCAGGTAAAGAATTCTCAAAAGCATTATTAGGTGCAGCAGAAGAATATGCTATCGAATGTGCTATTATAAAAGTATTGGGTTCTGAAGTACTGGATTTTGTAGTAGATGAGAATGTACAGATTCATGGTGGAATGGGTTTCTCTGAAGAAACCAATGCTGCTCGTGCTTACAGAGATTCTCGTATTGCTCGAATCTATGAAGGCACCAGTGAAATCAACCGTTTGCTATCCATCGATATGTTGCTGAAAAAAGCAATGAGTGGCAAAATTGATTTAATGACACCTGGTATGGCAATTCAAAAAGAATTGATGAGTGTGCCTGATTTTTTTGGCGGTGATGACGAAGGTCAGTTTGCAGCAGAATTCAAGGCTATTAAGAATGCAAAAAAAGCATTCTTGTTAGTGGCTGGCGGTGCTGTTCAGAAATTAATGGCTAAGTTAAAAGACGAGCAGGAAATTATCATGAATGCTTCTGATATGCTGATTCAGATTTATACGGCTGAGTCTTTGTTGATGCGTGTTCAGAAAATTTTTGATAAAGGTGAAAAAGCAGAACAGGTATACGCTGATATTTTGAAAGTATACTTTAACGATGCGATGAATAAAATCAATGTAGCCGGAAAAGATGCATTGCAATCTTATGCAGAAGGCGATGAATTGCGTATTATGCTGATGGGACTGAAGCGTTTCACCAAATATGAACCCGTAAACGTGAAAGAAGCACGCCGTCGCATCGCTTCAAAAATCATAGAAGCGGGAAAGTATAATCTGTAGAAAAGACCGCATATAATCTTAATAAAAGCCACCTCATTTAAATGTTGTGGCTTTTTTCTTTTTTCACTGACATATTTTAAACAATCTTGTGGTGTAAGATTTCAAAAGGATGCGTAAATGTTAAAAAATAAGACGATGTGCCCTTAAATAAAATAAGTTTTGTAAATTAGAT